>WJMR01000265.1 GCA_014727845.1 Ignavibacteriales bacterium | reverse complement strand
CGCTCTTCCTCTTCGCGATCGTCGGCAACTCGTGGCAGCAGGACGTGACGACCGACCAACGCCACACGCGGCGGAACGTCGTTTTCTCGGCGATCTTCCTCCCGCTTTTCGCGATTACGATCACGTTCAACTCGTTCGATTGGATTATGAGTTTGGCGCCCCATTGGATCTCGACCATCTTCGGGGTGTACTACTTCTCCGGGTCCGCCGTCGCCGCGCTCGCCGCCGTGACGTGGATCGTCGTGGAGCTGCAAGAGAACGGCTACATAACGTTGCCGAATCCGAAGGCGCAATACTATAGCTTGGGCTCGCTCCTTTTCGGATTCATCAACTTCTGGGCGTACATCGCCTTCTCGCAATACCTCTTGATTTGGTACGCCAACATCCCCGAGACGACGTTCTGGTTCATTTACCGTTGGAAGGACGGATGGATGATCCTCTCGATCGTTCTGATATTCGCGCATTTCCTCATACCGTATTCGTTGCTGGTCTCCCGACCCGCGAAGGACAATCCGAAACGATTGAAGTTCGTAGCCGTGTGGATGTTGGTCGCGCACTTCCTCGATCTTTACTGGCAGATTATGCCGCAACTGCACGCCGAATCGACGAGCGTGTCGTCGATAATGCTGGAGCTCGCCTTCCCGATCGCCTTTATCGGCGGGATGGCGACGCTCTTCCACACGCTGACGAAAAAGCGGAAGATCATTCCCGAGGGCGATCCGAAACTAAAACGAGGATTGCACTACCGAGTGTAGGAGATTGTCGATGGCGAAGAAACGTTTTTGTTTGATGGACGAAATCAAAAAGAACCCGATCGCGCTGCTCGGGATCGCGTATCCCTATTTTATAGCCGCCGTCGTCGTCGCGGGCGTGTACTATATCACGACGATCGACGCGGTGTACGAGAACAAGCTGGCGCCGTATCTCCCGGATTCGACGCTAATGAAGACGGCGATCGACGTGAAGAAACCGAGCGTCTCCGAACCCGTCGAGTTGGACGCTTGGCGCGGCGAGCCCTCCGCCGAGCTGACCAAGCTTGGCGAGGAGGAGTACGCCGCCGTGTGTCAATCCTGTCACGGCGCCGAGGGCGAAGGCGACGGCGCGGCGGGGGCGGGTCTCGATCCCGCGCCGAGAGATTTCACCGCCGCCGACGGCTGGACGAACGGGAGGACGATCGTCGATCTCTATACGACGCTGCAAGAAGGCGTCGAGGGGACGGGGATGATCGCCTACGATTATCTCGACGCGCGCGCGAAGGTCGCGCTCGTCCGATACATCCAAGCGGAATTTATGACCGATCCGCCGGAAATCTCCGAAGAAGAGATCGCGACGCTCGACGCGCAATACAATCTTTCCCAAGGGGATTCGGTCGCCGGTAGGATACCCGTCGAAGTCGCCGCCGCGCTTGTGAGCGAGGACCGCGCCGACGTCGAGGCGCTCGCCGCCGCCGCGCTGAACGCGATCGAGAACGAACGCGCCGCCGATCCGAACGCCGCGCTGTTTTTCGACCTCTTCGAGGATCCCGAACGCGCGACCCTAACGCTCGCCAAACGCCAAACATGGACCGACGACTACGACGAGTTCGTCGCGGCGCTCGCCCTCGCCCCCGAGACGAACGGTTTCGGATACGAGGCGCTCGCGACGACCGAGGAAACCTCGCGCGCGATGTGGCGGTATTTATCCAACATTTTCGCGAACCGGAAAGCGGCGCTCGCGGCGAACGGCTCGTCGTAAAACGCAGGATATTCGATTATGAAACGCGCCTACATATACGCGATACTTGCCGCGCTCCTCGTCGCCTCGGCGGCGGCGCAGGAGACCGAGACGAAGGTGGGGCTGGATGAAAGACCCGGCGCCATGCTGCCGCTCGAACTCGAGTTCGTCGATTCGCATTGCGACACCCTCACGCTCCGCGAGATGATCGACAAGCCGACGCTGATCCTGATGGTGTATTACGAGTGCCCGGATATCTGCGCGCCGCTGATGGCTGAAGTGGCGGCGTTGGTGCGGCGGATTGATCTCGATTACGGAACCGATTACCAGATCATATCGATCTCCTTCGATCCGGACGAGGGGTGCGAACTTGCGGCGAGTAAGAAGCCGAACTACACGCGCATCATAAAAGACGAGGCGCCCGAAAGCGCGTGGCGATTCCTGACGGGCGACAGCGCGTCGATCGCCAAGCTCGCCGACGCGATCGGCTTCCGCTATCAGCGAGTCGGCGAAGACTTTAACCACCCCGGCTTGATGACCGTCGTCTCCGACCGGGGAAAGATCGCGCGCTACCTGCTCGGCGTCACCTTCCTGCCGTTCGACGTGAAGATGGCGATTGTCGAGGCGTCGGAAAACCGCTCGCTACCGACCGTCTCGCGCGTCTTGGCCTTCTGCTATAGCTACGACCCCGAGGGGCGCGGCTACACGCTGAACTTCACGCGCATTATGGGCGTGTTCATCGTCGCGGCGCTCGGCGTCTTCGCGACGTTCGTGATTTTAGTATCGAGGAAACGAAAAGGAAATCCGGAAAAGAAGTAACTATGGACGCGACGACACACACCAACGGCTCGTACCTCTCGAAGACGGGGGGCAAGGGCGGCATTCGGTCGTGGATATTCTCGACCGACCACAAGCGCATCGGCTTGCTCTATTTCGCGTCGCTGGCGGTCTTCTTCTCCGTCGGCGTCGTCTTCGGTCTGCTGATGCGGCTCGAACTCATCGCGCCGGGACCGACGATCACCGACGCGCAGACCTACAACTCGTTCTTCACCGTGCACGGCGTGATTATGATCTTCCTCTTCGTCGTGCCCGGATTGCCCGCCATTTTTGGCAATTTCTTCCTGCCCCTGATGATCGGCGCGAAGGACGTGGCGTTCCCGCGTTTGAACCTCCTCTCGTGGTGGCTCTACCTTGCCGGCGGATTGATCGCGCTCGCCTCCGTCGTAATGCCCGGCGGCGCCGCGGACACGGGCTGGACGTTCTACATTCCCTACAGCGTCCGCTCGAACACGAACGTCATACCCGCGTTGATAGCCGCGTTCATCCTCGGCTTCTCGTCGATACTCACGGGCGTCAACTTCATCACCACCGTGCATCGGATGCGCGCGCCGGGGCAAACGTTTTTCAAGATGCCCCTCTTCGTGTGGGCGCTCTATTCAACGGGCTGGATTCAGCTCCTCGCCACGCCCATCATCGGCATCACGCTCGTGATGGTCGGCGTCGAGCGCCTACTCTCCGTCGGCATCTTCGATCCCTCGCTCGGCGGCGATCCCGTGCTTTACCAGCATCTATTTTGGATATACTCGCACCCCGCCGTGTACATTATGATCCTCCCCGCGATGGGCGTCATCTCGGAAGTGATCCCCGTTTTCGCGCGGCGCACCATTTTCGGTTACAACTTCATCGCCTACTCAAGCTTGGCGATCGCGATCTTCGGGTCGCTCGTCTGGGCGCACCATATGTTCACCGCCGGTATGAGCGGCGTCGCGGCGATCGCCTTCTCGGCGTTCACGTTCTTAGTCGCGATACCGAGCGCGGTCAAAGTTTTCAACTGGGTGGCGACCCTCTATAAAGGTAGCATCACGCTCGAACCGCCGATGCTCTTCGCCTTGGGCTTCATCTTCCATTTCCTAATCGGCGGCTTCACGGGATTAGTGCAGGGCGCGCTCTCGGTCAACCTCCACATCCACGACACCTACTTCATCGTCGGGCATTTCCACTACGTGATGTTCGGCGGGATGGGGTTCGGCTTCCTCGCGGCGACGCATTTCTGGTTTCCGAAAATGTTCGGCAAGATGTATAACCACAAACGCGCCGCCGTCGGATTCTGGACGCTCGTCGTCGGATTCAACACGCTCTACTTCCCGATGTTCGTGATGGGGTGGCTCGGTATGCCGCGTCGCTACTACGACTACCTGCCCGAGTTCCACACGTACCATTTCATCTCGACGGTCGGCTCGTGGATCGTGGCGCTCGCGCTGCTGATTATCCTCGTCAATCTTATTCTCGGATTGGCGAAAGGCGAGCGCGTCCGCGAGAAAAATCCGTGGGGCGGAGAGACGCTCGAATGGCGCGCCGACACGCCGCCGATCCACGAGAACTGGGAGGAGATCCCGGTGGTGACCGGCGGACCCTACGACTACAAACGCAACGACGAAAACGAATCGACGACGTAAAGGAGCCGATCCATGGCGACCGAAAACGCGATCGCGCACCACGACGAACACCGAGACGACGAGGGCTCCCGCATCGGGATGTGGCTTTTCCTCGTGACCGAGCTGCTTCTCTTCGGGGGGATGTTCTTCGTTTTCGCGGTCTATAAATACGTGCACTACGACGCCTTCCACCTCGCGTCGAAAGAATTGAGCGCGCTGGTCGGGACCATAAACACGATCGTGTTGCTCACGAGCAGTCTCACCATCGCCCTGTCCATCAAGGCGATGGAAGACGGACGCAAGACGCTCTCGCTCGTTCTGCAATCGACGACGCTCGTCTTCGCGCTCGTCTTCCTCGTCAATAAATACTTCGAATGGTCGGCGAAAATCTCGCACGGAACCTACCCCGGCTCCGAGGAAATGATGAGCCGACCGAACGGCGAGATCCTCTTTTTCGGACTTTACTACGTGATGACGGGCTTGCACGCGTTGCACGTTATAGTCGGGTTGATCATCATCGCGGTGATGATCCTCTTCACGGTTCGCGGCTCGATAGACCGAGACCGCCACGTGCATCTGGTGAACGCGGGACTCTATTGGCACTTGGTGGACGTGATCTGGATTTTCTTATTCCCGCTCTTTTATTTGATAGCGTAGAGGACGGAAGGGTTATGGCGAACTCCGAACAAGAACACGCGCATATCGGCTACGGCGGCTACACGCTCATATGGCTCGGCTTGCTGGCGCTCACCGCGCTCACGGTAACGGCGGCGGGCGTCAACCTCGGCAACGTCGCCGTCGCGGTCACCATACTAATCGCGACCGTGAAGTCGTATCTCGTCGCGACGATTTTTATGCATCTGAAAATCGAGAGTCGGCTCTTCCGCGTCGTCGTGTACGCCGCCATATTTTTCATCGTCGTCTCGATTATCCTCCTCTTCTCCGATTACACGTTTTTGAGAGAGTAGCGCCATGTTTGAAGAAATGACTTATCCCGAGAGCGTCAACAACGCGTTTCTCTTTATCGCCTCCATCGCCGCGGTCATCATCGTCGGCGTCACGGCGGTGATGATCTACTTCGTTGTGAAGTATCATCGGAGCCGCAACAAGAAGGCGGTGAACATCCCGAAACACTACGGCTTGGAAATCTTCTGGACCGTCGCGCCCGTCTTCCTCGCCGCCGCGATGTTTTGGTACGGCTACGTCGGATACGCCGACATCACCGATCCGCCCGACGACGCGATGCGCGTAACGGTGTACGGCCAAATGTGGAAGTGGACGTTCGAGTACGAGAACGGACTCCGCAAGGACACGCTCTACGTGCCGCTCAATCGAGCCGTCGCGTTGGACCTCAAGTCCCTCGACGTTAACCACAGCTTCTACATCCCGACCTTCCGCTTTAAGATGGACGTCCTGCCGAACAAGGACAACGAGACCTGGTTCAAAGCCGAGGACGTTGGCGAGTTCGACATCGCCTGCGCCGAATACTGCGGATTGGAGCATTCCTATATGTACTCGAAAGTCGTCGTGATGCCCGAAGCCGCGTACAAAGCGTGGTTCGAGGAGGAGACCGCGAAGATGAACGCCTCGGACACGACCGCCTCGGATACGACCGCCTCGGACACGACGGCCGTCGAGAAGGGCGCTTCGGTGGAATGACGCTCGCGAAACGCATAGGGGCGAGGGTGGAACTCGCAAAACTTAAAATCTCCGCGCCCGCCGCGCTCACGGCGTTCTTCGGTTATCTCTACGCGGGCGGCTCGCCGCTCGAAGCGATTCCGGCGACGCTCGGCGCTTTCCTATTGGCGACGGGTTCGGCGGCGGCGAACCACGCGCAGGATCGTGAGATCGACGCACTGATGGAGCGCACCAAATCGCGACCGTTGCCGTCGGGCGTCGTCTCCGTCGAGGAGGCGTTGCTCGTCTCCGTTTTCCCGGTGTTGGCCGGATCGGCGACGCTCGTCTTCGCGTGCGGGTGGATTCCCTACGCGCTCGGCGTCGGGGCGATCCTCTGGTATAACGGCGTGTACGCGGCGCTCAAACGGCGCACCGCCTACGCCGCCGTGCCCGGCGCGATCGTCGGCGCGATACCCCCCGCCATCGGGTGGACGGCGGCGGGCGGCGACCCAACCGCGCCCGGCTTCGTCGCCATGGTCGTCTTCTTCTTTCTATGGCAGACGCCGCACTTTTGGATTCTACTTATGATCCGTCGCGAGGATTACCGCCGAGCGGGCTTGCCTTCGGCGGCGGATCGATCGGGGGTGCGCGCCCTCGCGTTTTCGAGCTATGTATGGATCGCCGCGACCGGCGCGGCCGGCGTGGGGATGGCGATCTTTCTCGGCGCCTCGCTCCCGTGGGTCGTCGCCGTCGCGGTCGCCGCGCTCGGCGCGCTCGCGCTTTCGTTCGGACTTGTGCAATCGCCCCACGACCGCGCCGCGTTGCGCCTGGCGTTCAAGAGCGTCAACGGATTCACGCTCGTCTGCGCCGCCGGCGTCGCCGCCGAACGGGCGATCGACTTTTATCACTGAGTAAAGGACGCTTCGTATGGAGTGGTTGGATAGCATCGTATTGCCGCAGTCGGCCGATCATCTCACATTGTTGCGCGTCGTCGGCGCGCTCGCGTTGATCGTCGTCTATCCGTATTTGGCGACGGTCGTCGGCTCGACGGCGATCTCCCTCTTCTACCGCCGCCGCGCCAATCGCGGCGATCGCTTGGCGTTCCGATTCGCGAAGGACGTCGCCGAAAGCGGAACCGTCTCGCGATCGGCGGGCGCGCTCTTGGGATTGGCGCCCCTTGTCGCGCTGGTGTTCATCTACGCCCAACTCGGCAAGGGTATAGAGGACGGCGCGGCGACCTATCTCGTCGTCGCCTTGCTCTTCGCCCTCGCGGGGCTCTCGCTCGTATACTCCTACCGAAATTCCATCGGATTGCGGCGCCTCTTCGACGAGACCGAGTTTATCGGCGGCGCCCCGCCCGACCTCCGCGAAGACGCGCGCGCCTACGCCGACGAGTATCGAGACCTCAACAACATGAGCGGCGGATGGGGGCTCGTTTTCGCGCTCGTCGCGTCGTATCTTTTCGTCGCGGGAGCGTCGGTCCTGGCGTTCCCCGAGGATCGCGGCTCCTCGAGTTTGCTCCTCTACGTATTCACGAGCGGCAAGATATTCCTCCGCTACCTCCTCTTCCTTTTCGGCGGATTGGCGCTCGCGGGCTCTCTCGTCGCGCTCCGCATGTTTTATTGGGAAGGCGGAAAGAAATCCATCGAGACGGCGTACGCCGAGTACGCGAAACCGCGCGCGCTGAAAATCGCGGCGTTCTTCTCGCTCGCGTTGCCCGCGCTCGTGGCGGGAAATCTCTTCGTCTATCCCGAACGCTCCCTCTCCGAGACGGTCTTCGCGCTCTCATTCGCGGCGCTCGCGGCGATTCTCCTCGCCTTCCATTTCCTCTATCTCGGATTGCGGCGCGCCGACAAGTTTGGCGGCGGGTGGGCGTATCCCGCGTTGGTCGCGGCGTTCGCCTTCCTTCTCGTCGGGGAGATGACGGCGAGCGGCGAGGCGACCGAACGGAACTCCGTTATGCTCGACCGCGAATATCAAGCGTATTTCGCCGAGCTTAAGGGCGAAGGGGGCGGTGTCGAACCGGCGAACGGCGAGCAAATTTTCGGAACCGTGTGCGCCGCATGCCATAGTTTCGAAAATAAGATCGTCGGACCGCCCTACGTCGAAACGCTTCCGAAATATGAGGGGGACAAAGCCGCGCTGAAGGCGTTCATCCTCAATCCCGTTAAGGTCAATCCGGAGTATCCGCCCATGCCCGCGCAGGGCTTGAAGCCCAACGAAGCCGACGCGGTCGCGGAGTATCTCCTGAAGACCTACGAGAGCGATTACAAATAGCGGCCGCTCGAATATCCGTTTTAGAAAACCCTCGGCGACGGGGGTTTTTTATTGGGTGAGAAGATTCCGCCGCGAATTTTGTACATTATAGATTGCTATTTACAATCCATCACACAAAACGACGGCTATGAAGCAAGTATTACAGAACGTAAAAAGCGGCGAGTTGGAATTGGCGGACGCCCCGGCTCCCGCGGCGTTCGACGGCGGCGCGGCGGTACGGACGCGCTCCTCGATCATAAGCGCGGGTACGGAGAAGATGCTGATCGAGCTCGCCTCGAAGAGTTTGCTGGGCAAGGCGCAAGCGCGACCCGATCTCGTGAAGCAGGTGATCGACAAGGCGAAAAAGGAAGGGTGGCTTGCGACGTTTAAAAACGTGATGTCGAAGATGGAGAAGCCGATGCCGCTCGGCTACAGCGCCTCGGGCGTCGTCGAGAGCGTCGGCGCGGGCGTTTCGGATCTCTCGCCCGGGGATCGCGTCGCCGTCGCCGGCGCGGGATACGCGTGCCACGCCGAGATCAACGCCGTTCCGAAAAACCTGATCGCCAAGATTCCCCCCGACGTCTCCTTCGAGGAGGCGGCGTACTCGACGATCGCGAGCATCGCGCTGCAGGGCGTGCGGCTCGCCAAGCCCGAACTCGGCGACCTCGTCGTCGTCAGCGGCTTGGGGCTCATCGGAATCATCGCCGTCCAACTGCTGAAAGCCAACGGTTGCCGCGTCGCGGGAATCGACACCGACGCCTCGAAGGTGAAGCTCGCGCTCGAGCATGGCCTCGATCTCGGAATTGATCTCTCGAAGGACGAACCCGTCTCCGCCATAGACCGCTTCACGGGCGGACGCGGCGCGGATCATACGCTCATAGCCGCCGCCACGAAATCGAATCAACCAATCGAGTTGGCGGGCGAGATTACCCGACGCAAGGGGCAAGTCGTCGCCGTCGGCGCCGTGGGTATGAACATCCCGCGCGACGTTTATTATAAGAAAGAGATCGAGGTGAAAATCTCGATGTCCTACGGTCCCGGGCGCTACGATCCGAGCTACGAAGAAGGCGGGGTCGACTATCCTTACGACTACGTGCGATGGACGGAGCAACGAAATATGGAGGCGGTCCTCGCGCTGATGGCGCAAAAGAAACTCCGCGTCGAGTCGCTCACCTCGCACCGCTTCCCGATCGAACGCGCCTTGGAGGCGTACGAGATGATCAAATCGGGGAGCGAGCCGTACGTCGGCGTGGCGTTGACGTTTAGCGAGGATAAGGAAATCGAGCGAGTTGTGCGGCTGAAGGAGCCGGCGACGAGCGAGGCGAGGGAGAAGCTGCGCGTCGGATTCGTCGGCGCGGGCAATTACGCTGCGCTTCACCTCATCCCGCACTTGAGCAAACGGTCCGACGTCGTGTTGCGCGGGCTCGCCACCGCCACGGGCGCGAACGCGCGCCGGAAGGCGGATAAATTCGGATTCGAGTACTGCGCGGCGGATTACGACGAACTCCTCGGCGACGAGGCGACCGACGCGATCTTTATCGCCACGCGTCACCGCACGCATGCCGACTACGCCGTCGCCGCGCTCGAAAAGGGCAAACGCGTTTTCGTCGAGAAACCGATGGTCGTAAACGAGGAGCAACTCGGCCGCCTCGTCGAGACGTATCGCGAGAAACCCGGCGCGCTGATGGTCGGCTTGAACCGCCGCTTCGCCCCAATGACGGAATCGCTGAAAAACGCCTTCGAGGGCGCGGGGCCGAAGCAGATGATTTACCGCGTGAACAGCGGCCATATCCCCACGTCGTCGTGGCTGCACGAGCCGGAGGAGGGGGGCGGTATGCTCGTCGGCGAGATGTGCCACTTCGTCGATCTTATGACCCACGTCGCCGGCGCCAAGCCCGTAGCGGCGAGCGGCTTTTCGATGACGATCGGCAACGCGACGATTTCGGACCTCGACAACGTCGCGTTGAGTTTTTCCTTCGCCGACGGCTCGGTCGGATCGCTACTCTACAACACCGTCGGCGACAAGTCGGCGCCGAAAGAGCGGCTCGAGGTGTACGGCGGCGGGAACGTCGGCACGCTCGACGATTTTCGCGAGCTGACGATCTTCCAAAAAGGGAAACGCTCGAAGACGAAGGCGGCGAACCAGAACAAGGGGCAGGCGCCGATGATGGCGGCGACGGTCGAGGCGTTCCGCGCGGGCGTCGAATCTCCGATTCCGTTCGACGAGTTGACCGACGTGATGCGAGCCGTGTTCGCCGCGCGACGATCGATCGTCGAGGGAACCGTCGTCGAGATCGCGCCCACCCGACTCGAGCGCGAATAGCGAGATGATCGGTAAGGCGCTTCGTTATTATCGAACGCTCAAGTATCTGAAACCGCGCCAAACCGTCGGTCGGGCGTTCGCGGCGGCGAAGGCGAGAATCAATCCGACGCCGCGCGTCGAGGTTCCGGGGGGACTCGCGGGTCGCCGACCTTTCCGCGTCGAGCCGATTGAACATGCGCCGACGAACGTCGCCGAAGATATTCGCGAGGGAATCTTCCGTTTTCTGAATCGCGAAGAACGCCTCGGGTTTCCGCCCGATTGGCGCGCCGCGAAGACGCCGCTCCTTTGGCGTTTCAATCTCCATTATCATCACTATCTCGCGCTCCTCCCCGAGGAGGAAGCTCGCGCGCTCCGCGCCGATTGGATCGAGAAGAATCCATACGGCAAAGGCGCGGCGTGGCATCCGTATCCGCTCTCGCTTCGGATTACCGCGTGGATAAAGCGCGGCGCGACGGGCACGGAGGCGGAGAGTTTGTATCGGCAGGCGGCGTTCCTCTTTCGGCGCCTCGAGTTCTACCATCCCGCAAACCATTATTTGGAGAACGCGCGCGCGCTCGTTTTGGCGGGAAGGTTTTTCGGAGGAGCGGGGGAGTCGGCGCGATGGCTCGCGAAGGGGAACGACATCCTGAAACGCGAGACCCCCGAACACGTCTTCCGCGACGGCGCATACTTCGAGCGCTCGCCGACCTACCACGCTCTGATGTTCGAGCTTATTCTCGACGTTCTCAACGCATCGCCCGAGGACGACGAAAACAGCTCGTTCCTCGCGCCGCTCGCCGAGCGGATGGCGCGATTCCTTCGGGCGGCGACGCATCCGGACGGCGGTCCGGCGCTCGTCAACGATTCCTCGCTCGAGATAGCTCCGCCGATCGACCGACTCCTCGACTACGCGAGACGACTCGGGGTTCCGACGCCCGACCCGTTCAAGAACGGCTTGGCGACGTTTCCCGACGCGGGATTCTTCGCCTATAGCGACGAGAATTACTATCTATTAATAAAAGGCGGCGCGATCGGTCCCGACCACATCCCCGCGCACGCGCACGCCGACGTCTTCTCGTTCGAGCTTTCGTATCGCGGCGCGCGGTTCGCGATCGACGCGGGCGTCGGCGAATACCAAGCGGGGGAAATCCGAACCCACGCGCGCTCCTCGCGGGCGCACAACGTGTGCGAAATCGACGGCGTCGATCACGCCGAGTGTTGGGGCGGATTTCGGGTGGCGCGACGATACGCCCCGAGGGAGGTCGCCTTCGAGCGGAGCGGGGACGCGATCGTCTTCCGGGGTATGTTCGACGGATACTCGAAATTGATCGGCGACGGGATTACGTGGCGGCGCACGTTGACGCTCGATCCGATGGCGGGCGCGCTTACCGTCCGCGACGAGATCGACGGACGCGGCGATCATAAGGCGACGACGCGGCTCCGGCTCCATCCCGCGTTCGCGGCGTCCGAGATCGAGGGCGGTTTCGAGGCGACGGACGGCGAGCGGCGGACGGTGATTCTCGCGGAGGACGCGGCGCTCGAATCGGCGCGGTATTTCCCCGAGTTCGGCGTCGAGCGCGAGGCGCGCGCGGTCGCGGTTTCGAGGAGCGGTTTGCCGACCGCGTTGACGTATCGTGTTTGGTTTGGTGAAAGGATCGAGGGATAAAAAGGGGGCGAGGAGTATATTTTTTGTAGGGCGCTGCTTGTTCAGATTGAGAGAGAGGGTATCCTCGCCCCGAGGCATATAGGAAGCTCGGGAAGCCGACGACGAGTTGGGAAGAGAAAAGGGACGAGATTGGGCGGTTAAGAGAGAGGGCTTTGATTGTCTGTCGGGCAACAGGTGGGACTCGCCCCTAAACTCAAACTCGTTCGCGGTCTCGGCGATCGCCGAATCCGCGTCGTCGCTTCGCAATATTTATAAGAACCGTTCGCGGTCGTTTCGTCGCGTTGATCTTATTTTATAAGACGGCGCTTCCGAAAAAAGGAGGGGCGAGGAAAAGCATTGTCGTTGTAGGGCGCTGCTTGTCTTTGAGAGAGAGGGATATTCCCTCGCCCCGGCGATAGGAAGATGTAAGCCGTCGTTGAGCGATCGAGAAAATCGTAGGGGCGAGATAAGCGGTAAGGAGAGAGAGCTTATTGATTGACTGTTGGGCGGTGATGGGGGTATCTCGCCCCAAACGTTTTCGCGGATATCGAGGTGGATCTTGGCTCCCCCGAAATCGTCGCTCGATCATTATCGTTAAGAACTGATCCAAATCTAACGTATGGGCCGGCGGTAAACCATAGCCCGACGGGGCTATTTCCATAGCTCCCTTGCGCGTTTTCTTTGTAGTAACGGATTTGGCGCGGTCGGAAAACGGAATGTGTGTCAAGTCACACATTCGGAAAATGAACCGTTGGTGGCTTTACATTTGATCGATTTCTCCTTATTATAATACTAGTTACTAGGAATAAGCCGATATCGGGATAATTACATGTAAGAGGATACTATGTTAGCGTTAACAAAAAAGATACTATCAGTATTTATGATTTCCGGCTTGATCGTCGCGGCATCCGCGCAGGTAACCACGCGCATTGAGATCGACGTCGCGAGTGGAATCGCCGGCGGATGGATCACGGCGACAAAAGCGCCCGCGTCCGTTAGTAGCGAGGTGGACGACCTTTTCGACGGTCAAGAGGGGACGGCGTTCGGCGGCACGATGTTGGACAGCGCGTCGGTTACGCTGGAGTTTGATCAACCCGTGTACGTTTCGTGGTTTAAGCAAGAATTCATAACCACGTCGGCGGAATACTCGCTCGAGTTCGCGGATAACATCGCCGATTTGGACGCGAGAACGGGGTCCTATGTGTCGCTCGTCGATCATCGGTCCTACGCGGCAAACACCGCCGATTCGGTGACCTACGACTCGGCGTTCGCCGTCGGCGTCGCGCGCCTTACGTTGCATGAAACTTCGTTCGGCGTGTATTGCGGCGAGTGGTCTATGGGGAGAACGCGGACGTACGAGCATCTCATCGTTACGCCGAGCCCGCCGCGATTGATTCCCGGTAAGCAATTGAAGCTGGGCGCCGCGTTTGCCGACGCGGCCGGTATGGGCGAGATGTACGAGGAAGCGGATCTCTCCTGGTCGTCGAGCGATCCCGACGTTGCGAGCTTCGAGGATGAAAACTCGATATTGACCGCCAACGACACTGGCACGACGCTCGTTACCGTGAGCAGTTCCTCGACGGGGTTGACGGGGCAAGCGTACGCGACCGTCGAACCGACGTTCGTCAACGACGACAACGCGGAAACGATCACCGTGAAGGTCGCGGTCGTCTATCACGATCCCGTGCTTCCGCAAACGGGGCAGCTCTATCACGTTTCCAAAGGGTACTTCGATCCGCGCGATCAGAACGACTCGCTCGTCGCCGAGTTTGAGCGCGCCAGTCACGGCGTTCTCGACATCGAGATCGTCGAAGAGATCGACGACACGATGCTTTTCAGCTACGATCCCGAGACGATGGAATACATCACCGTTTCGGATCTCTATAGTATTTACGGTCGCGAGGGGTTGAAGTATGACTACGACAAAATGGTGCGGCATTATAATTTCTACGAGAAACGTCAGAATGATGAAATCCACGAAGTGTGGGTATGGTGCCATACGCACGGCGGTATGTGGGAATCCCACCTGATGGGCAAAAACGCCTTCTGGTGGAACTCCGGACCGTTCACCAACGTCCCCGATGATTTCACCAAACTCATCTCCGTGATGGGCTTCAACTTCGAGCGCTCGATCGATCTGGCGATGCACAGCATGGGGCACCGTATGGAAAGCGCGATGCGCCACGCCTTCGGCAGATGGGAGAACGACGGCTATTCGCAGATTAGCTACGGCGCCAATCTCGGCGACGAGGACGTCTTCGAGCACGACTGTTGCTCGCGCCAAGCCGAACACTTCGCGAAGGAGCATGCGACGACCGCGAGAGGCGAGGAACCGCCCGTAACCGCGACGATGGAAGGCGAAAATATGTGGGAGCTGTTCACCAGCTTTGTCGCCGTCGAACCCGACAACGTGCACCTTGGCAATTGTCACTTCCCGCATAACGCAACCTCGCACTACGATTACGGCAACAACACCGTCGTCGCCTCGCGCGCCGACGCGTGGGATCGCTATCCCTATATCTTCGAGAACGAGGACACCCGTTCCTTTAGCTGGGCGGAGTGGAATATGTCCTCCCAACCCGCGCACTTGCGTATGGGGTTCTTCGGCGATCAGCACGGATGGATGCGCTATTGGTATTCCCATATGCCGCACCACAAAGGCGTGACCAACGGCGTGCTCAACAACTGGTGGCACTATTTCGTCTTCCCGTTGGAAGCCGACGCTCTCGCCGCGCAAACGCCCGTCGGAACGGTGGACGTTCGCCGAACCGAACGCGGCGCGCCCGACGAGTTCGCGTTGCGGCAAAACTATCCCAACCCGTTCAACCCGACGACGACGATTTCGTACGAGTTGCAACAACCCGCGCGAGTCGAGATTAAGGTGTACGACGCGCTCGGTTCGCTCGTCGAGACGCTTTACGCGGGCGCGAAACAACCCGGAACGCACCGCTTAACCTGGAACGCGGCGAACCACGCGTCGGGCGTGTATTTCGCGCGACTCCAAGCCGCCGACGGCGCGAGCGTACAAGCGCAAACCATTAAGATGATGTTGCTGAAATAGCGCGATTCGTTTCGCGGATTGGAAGCCGGTCTCTCCGAGAGGGACCGGCTTTTTTTTATAGAGCGTTCAGCTCGCGGAGGTGACCCCCGCTTCTTTGCGGAGTTTGATGAGTCGTTCGAGTTCGCGTAACTCGTTCGAGATCGAGTCGGTGAATCCTTTGCGCGCTTCGCCGTTCGCGTCCGACCCGAGGAGCTCGAGGTAGTAGTCGATCGAACGTAGCCGATCCCCCAGTCGGGATTCGAGATCGGGCGCGTCGGCGTGATCGACGTCGCGCAACCCTCGCAACTCGTCACGAAGGTTCGCGAAACGCGCGACGACCTCGGGAAAATCCTTCTCGATTTTGCCCATCCGTAGATAAATCTCGTCCGCGCTTCGACGAAGCTCCGCCAACACCATACGACGGACTTCCACCGTCTCGCGATCGACGTCCGCGCGTTTTTTAACGGCGCTCCAGAAGAACCAAATCGCCAAGAACGCGACGGTGAAAAAGAGGTGCGCCGCGAGCAACGCGCCGAAGGATATTTTCGTGAAGGAGAGTCCGAACAAAACGAGCGCGACGAGATCGTAGGCGGCGAGCAACCCTAAAACGCCCGCGTAAGAAAGCCAGTTCTTTGATCCGAGCCGCGTTAAAAGAGTAATGTGATAGATCGCGTACACGTTGACCAGAAACACGACGATCGCGCCGACGAGATTGAGCAGCGCGACGGGCGTGCGCGAGATCGGCGTGGTGGCGAACGAAAACGCGACGACCGCGACGACGACCGCCGCGAGCGAAAGCGAGATCGCGAGGACGTTCCCTTTGCGTGTGCCGAGTTCCGACATAGAGCGCTCCGTTTGATGTTTTTGGGCGTCGCCCGCAATAATAGGCATTCCCGAGGCGGGCGGCAAGTTCGCGCCGTCGCTCAGTAAACGAACGTTTTCTTTTCGACCAAGAAGGGGGCGAGATCGTTCAATCCGAGCGAGTGAACGGCGACGACGATCGCCTCGTCGTCGGTCGCCTCGTCGCGGTCGCCTTGTCGGCGGAGGTAGTATCGTCCCACGTCCGTAAGAACGTCGCGGGGAACCATCCCGACGATTTCCGCGCCCGTAACCACCACGCCGCGATCGCGCGCTTTGACGCGGACGGTCTCCATCGCCAGCGCGGGGGAGACGACGTCGAGATCGAGGAGGTTCATCGAAACTTGCGTGACGCCTCGCGAAGGAAGCGCCCACCCGAGCGCCATCGTCGCCTTGAGCGAGCCGGGTTTACGCGCGGCGGCGCCTTCGGGTTTGTTGGGATCGACGCCCGCCAATCGGAGCGCGCGTTCGAGATCCACCATATGCTTCTCGCGCGCGTGCGCGATCGTCTGCTCGATCGATCGCCCGACGTAACCGCACTGACCGCATGGATAGGCGCCCGTGCGGTAGCGGAGGATCGGTCCGCGCTGCGAGTAGAGAGGGGAGTGCCGATCCTCTCGTCTCGCGGGTCTGCCGCGCTCGCGGACGTCCAAGGCGATGTCCCGCGCGAAGGCGACTTTCCTCGCGTTAAGGTTAACGTTGAACGCCAGGAGAAGTTTTCGCGCGCCGACGGCGACCGCGCCGAATTTGGGGTCGAAGCGGTCGGGACCGTAATCGGGTCGCCGATCCGGTTTGGAAATCTCGCGCTCGAGCGTTTCGTACTCGCCCTTGCGGACGTCGGCGAGTCGTCGCCTTCGTTCGTCCCGCGCCGCTTCGCCGTAAAGATAGACGGCAACGCCCGCTTCCTCGCCGATCCGCTCGCCGATCCGACGCGCCAACTCCACCGCGTCGTCCATCGTCGCGTTCTTCAGCGGCACGACGGGACAAACGTCCAGCGCCCCGATACGGGGATGCGCGCCGCTATGTTCGCGCATATCGATCGACTCGCGCGCCGTTTTGGCGAGCGACAACGCCGCTTCCTCGATCGCCTCGGCGGTTCCCAGAACGGTGAAGACCGTGCGGTTCGCGTCTTCGCTCGGATCCGTTTCCAGCAAACGCGCGCCCGAGGTTTGCGAGATCGCCTCGGCGCATCGATCGATTATCGCGCGGTCTCGTCCCTCCGAAACGTTCGGTACTAATTCGAATAGTTTTTCCATCGTGCTCGTTTCTAATGTATCGTATGAAATTTAATCGAATCCCAATGATTCGCAAGAGCCGCGAGGAATATCGCGCGGTTGGCTAATATTAAGCGCTTGAGGCGGCGCCTTCCGCCAAATACCGGCGTTTTCCGAGAGGAGGAGTTTGGCGCTCCTTTTGATAATTAACCGGCGGAGTGAAACCTAACAACACGGAGTGACGGAGCTATGAAACAATTACTATTCGTACTAATCGGCGCGCTGGCGTTCGCCGCCCCCATCAAAGCCCAAACAATAAGCGGCGTCTCGCTCGATGAAATATACGAGTGGTCGATAGCCACAATGCCCGTCGGCGCCAAGCTGGTTGCAAAACGCGATTACGTGGTGCAAGCCCGCGTGGATTCCGTTCGGCTCTTCCACGCCGAGCGATTCGAGCGCGTCGGGAGAGAATGTAGCAAGCGCGTGGACGAGAACTTCATCCAACTCGACGTGGTCGATCACGTAAATCATCGCGTTATCCGAAAGGGATCCGAGTTCGAGATCCGCGAGGTGAGCGTCGAGCGCGGCGACGGAGTTGTCAATTATCAATTCCGCGTCGATCATCCGAGCGTTCGCTCGCTTAACATCGTCGCCGCCACCAATCGCGACGCCGAGCCGGAAGTTCGACTCGCGGATTTATGCGGTACGGAATTCGGCGAGGTCTTCGCCGTCGAGTTTCCCGAGTTCGACGAGTTTTAAATTATATTACATACCTCCTCCTTCTAGTCTCGTCGTCCCGTAAACGGCGGGACTTTTTATTGAGACGGCGACGCCGTTTCTAAAAAAATGACTAACGCGCGTTATTGAGAATGCTCCGTCCAAGTCGCACATTGAACGCGACAACCGACAACCATAGGAGACGAAACGATGAAACGCGCGACGATACTTCTCGCCCTCGGCATACCTTTCTTCGCGACAAGCTCCGCGCTCGCGCAGAAAACGACAATCACCGTATCCAACACCGCCGACGAGGGGCCCGGTTCGCTACGACAAGCCATCCTCGACGCCAACGAGTTCGACGCGCCCGCGAGGATCGAGTTCGCGTTGACGGCGGACGACGCGGGATACGGGACGACGCGCGGCGTGTTCACTATTTTCGTGCGCGACGCTCTTCCCGAGATCGCCAACCCCGGCGTCGTGCTCGACGGGAAGCTGCGCGGCGTTATGACCAACTATAATCAAGCGACGCTCGGCGGCGGCTCGACGGGCGTGGAGGGCGCTCGATTGCCCGGCGTGGACGGTCCCGAAATCGAGATCGTCGGCGCGGGCGGCGTTCGCGCGGGTCTCGTCGTCGGCGCCGAGGGCGTGGTGATTCGCGGGAT
>WJMR01000264.1 GCA_014727845.1 Ignavibacteriales bacterium | reverse complement strand
TTCCCCCGAGGGGGTAATATCCACATCTTTATAGAAGAAAACTTTCCCGTCTCTACTATGAATTATATATCTAAACTTATTTGCGGTGGTATCCCGAATAAGCGTATATCGGAACCAATCGCCTTCTTGCGCGATAAAGGGAGTGTTTGCGATTACATGACCCCCGCTTTTCGAGTAATATCCCCACACGCTGTTTTCGGCGCTGAGTACGGCCATACGGTAATTGGAGGTGACCCAGTTGTCGGCGGTCGGTTTATTAACGAACGCCGGGAAATAGTATGGATCCCCTTCCACGCCAAATTCCTCAATATACGCCCAGCACTCGATAGTAAACGCTCCCGTTAAATCCAGCGCGGCGGTGTCCGCGATGGCGAGATACGACCGCGCCGCCGTATCCGAGTTATCCAGTTGGAGATACGACCCAAATCCCGAAAGATCATCCGCGCCATGCGTAACAAACGTCATTCTGGCGGGATCGTCGGTGTGAATCGTCGGATCGGCCGACGAATCCGATTCGTTTGTGTAGTCGCCGTCGAAATGGAGAAGGAGAACGGTGTTCTCGTCCTTGGTAAACGGCGTGAGCGGATCAGTTTGGCTCCAAACGGGCGCGATAACCATAAGTGTTAGCGCAACCCCCATCAGTATCGTTCGTTTCACGATTCCCTCGCCTTTCATCATTGTTAATGTTTTGCGCGCGGAAAGCTCCCTTTCCGCGTCTATTAAACGCTATCAATCTTATTGGATTATCGTATCCCGGCGCATATTGTTAAGTTGCCCTATTAGCCGCATAATCCAATTATATAGAAGTTAGAGGAATGAAAAGCGGAAAGCAATAGTGAAATTCCTACCTGTTGTCGCCGTCACATTACGGCTGTGAGGTGGGATTTCCTACAAGGGAGGGGATAAGACGTCATACTGCGACCGATTAGGGGGAATCCGAAAAGGAAACGGCTAATAAGTATAAGTAACCAAACGGATCAAACTATCTTCGGATCGACGGGAAACGACGAGGCGGCGAAGCGATCGACGAGTAGATCGGGTTTGTTGTAGCGGAGCGGATCGCCCGAAGGCGAGAGCGTCGAGCCGCCGGCGGCGCGCAATACCGCGTCTCCCGCGCCGTTATCCCACTCGCTCGTCGTACCCGAGCGGTAGTAGAGGTGCGCGGATCCTTCCGCCACCAAGCAGAATTTCAGCGAACTGCCCGCGGTTATCGTTCGCTCGACGTTGAAATGGGCGAAGAACGTCTCCTCCTCGGGGCGCGCATGGGAACGGCTTCGCGCCGCGATAATTCGCTCGCCCGAGTTCTTCGGCTCTACGGCGATCCGTTCGGCGACGCCCCCGTTCTTGACGCGCCACGCGCCGCCGTCGCTCGATCCGTAGTAGAGCGAGCCGACCGCCGGCGCGAACACCACGCCCGCGACGGGCGTTTGCGTGCGAATGAGCGCGATATTGACGGTGAACTCCCCGTTGCGCTTCACGAACTCTTTCGTCCCGTCCAGCGGATCGACGAGCCAGTAATACGTCCACTTGTTCCGCGTCTCGAAATCCGAAACGCGATTTTCCTCCGAAACAATCGGCGTTCGATCGTCCAACGCCCGCAACCCCTCGACGATAACTCGATTGGCGGCGAGGTCCGCCTTCGTTAGCGGCGTG
Organism: Ignavibacteriales bacterium; assembly: GCA_014727845.1. Lineage (GTDB taxonomy): Bacteria > Bacteroidota > Ignavibacteria > Ignavibacteriales > Ignavibacteriaceae > WJMR01. The sequence continues at coordinate 6,475 of WJMR01000264.1, read as the reverse complement.
TCGTCGGCTTTGGTCTCCACGCCGAAATCGTCGCTTTCATAGACGCGCAGTATCTCTTCGCCCGCTCGTCGCGCAATATCGGTTACCTTCGTCAGCGTCCGTTTGTCGAGCATAGAACGTCCTCGATTCCTATATATATATTATAGATAGTGGAACGAAATGAGCGCGACGGCGATCGCGGCGGCGATGATCTGTAGCGGCGCGCCGGCGCGGGTGAAATCCCCGAAGCGATAGCCGCCGGGACCGTACACCATCAGGTTGGTTTGATAGCTAATCGGGGTGGCGAAACTGCTGCTGGCGCCGATGGCGACCGCCACGATAAGCGGCAGAGGCGCAAGCCCCATACTCTGCGCCGCGCTTAACGCTATCGGGAACATCAGCACGGCGGCGGTGTTGTTGGTGATGAAGTTCGTGTAGATCGCCGTCATAAGATACACGCCGGCGACGAGACCGACGGGACCCAGCGGCGCGACCAGATCGATCATCCGATCGGCGAAGAACTCGCCGACGCCCGACTTCTCCATCGCCACCGCCACGCCGAAACTCGACGCGATCACTAAGAGCGTCCGCCAATCGATCATCGACAAGGCGCGCGTGCCCGAAACGCTACCGAAGATAATCAGCAACGCCGCGGCCACGCCCATCGCCGTGATGAGCGGCATCGCCCCCGTCGCGCCGAGCGTCAACATTGTCAGGAAGGTGACCGACGCGAAGAGCGCGTGCCATTTCGGTTTCGAGGGCACCTCGTCGAACGTCGAGACGAGATAGAACTCGGCCGAGCGGCGCCATTTCTCGTAGAACGACGAGTCGGCGAGCAGCAGCAGCGTGTCGCCCGCCTGCAACGCCACGTCGCCGATTTTCTCCTGGATTCGTTCGCCGTTTCTGTGGATGGCGATGATGACCGCGCCGTATTGCGTCCGGAAATCCGCGTCGCGAACGGTGACGCCCGCCAACCGAGAGCTCCGCGACACCACCGCCTCGTACGGCTTTATCACTTCCGAGTCGTAGTGCTTGAGATCGAAGTGGGAGTCCTTCGTCAGCGCCATGCCGGGCGTTTTTTGAAATTCGAGGATCGTTTTCGGCAGTCCGACGAAAAAGAGGCGGTCGTCCTCGCGTATTATCTCGTTCGGTTTCACCGAGGCGACGACCTCGCCCTCGCGCTCGATCTGAAAGAGATACAACCCCGTGAGATGCCGCAGCCCCGCGTCCCGCACGGTTTTCCCGATATGTTCGTATTCGGCGGTGATCTTAAGTTCGGCGACGTATTCGCGCGTTTGGCTTTCGGCTTGCGTCGTCGGCGTGCGGCGGTCGGGGAGGACGGCGCCGCCGAATAGAATGAGGTAAACCGTCCCGACGACGGCGATCGGCGCGCCGATTTTCGCCAACTCGAAAAAGCTGAACCCGTCGAACCCGTTCTCGACGAGCAAGCCGTGCAGAATGAGGTTCGTGCTCGTGCCGATGAGCGTGATCATTCCGCCGAGGATGGCGGCGTAGCTAATGGGGATGAGAATCTTCGAGACGGGCGCGCCGTGCTTTTCCGCCCACCGCCGCGCGCCGGGAATAAGCATCGCCACGATTGGCGTGTTGTTCAGGAACATCGAGAAGAAGGCGACGGGCGCCAACGCGCGGGCGTATAGTTTCTTGAGCGAGGAACCGTCGGAACCGAAGAGCGCGCTCGAAACCTTATCCAACGCGCCGGTCATTTGCAACGAACCCGAAACGATGAACAACAAAGCGATGGTGATCATCCCCTGATTCGAGAAGCCCGAGAACGCCTCGTCAACCGTGATCACTTCCGCGACGGCGAGCGCCAACAACGCCGAGAAGAGCAACACTTCGGGCGGCAACAGCTCTTTCGCCAACGCGAACGTTAGGAAGAGAAATACGGCGAGCGTGAACCAGAATTCAAAAGGCATATCGCAACGACTCGTTTCCCGGCGTCGCCGCTACACAATCATGCCCGCGGCGACCGTCTCGTTCGTTCCCTCGTCGATCAGGATGAAACTGCCCGTTATGCGGTTGCGTTTATACGAATCGAAGAAGAGCGGCTTCGTGGCGCGGATTTTCACGCGCGCGACGTCGTTCATCGCTATGTTCGCGTCCTCCGTGTTTCGCTTAAGCGTGTTGACGTCCATCTTATAAACCACGTCGTTGACGATGCACTTCGCCTCGTTGGTCGTGTGGCGGATGTAATATTTCTTCTTCAGTTGGAGCGGCTTCGCGTTAAACCAGCAGACGGTCGCGTCGATATCTTGACTCGCCTCGGGCTTGTTGTTCGGTTTGGCAAGCATATCGCCCCGGCTTATGTCGAAGTCGTCCTCGAGTTGCACGCTCACCGAAAGCGGGGGGAACGCCTCGGGGAGCGAATCTCCTAAAACGTCGATCGATTTCACTTTGGATTGGAAACCGCTCGGTAGGATTTCCACTTCGTCTCCGACGCGGAAAATACCGCCCGCGATTTGGCCCGCGTATCCGCGGTAGTCGTGGTATTCGTCCTTCTGCGGACGGACGACGTACTGCACGGGAAGACGCGCGTCCACATGATTGTAGTCGCCCGCTATGTGGATCGTCTCGAGGAGATAGAGCAACGTCGAGCCGTTGTACCATTTCATCTTCTCGGAGCGGTTGACGACGTTGTCGCCCTTGAGCGCGCTGATCGGGACGAAGCGGATATCCTTAACGTCCAGCTTGGTCGCGAATCCTTTAAAGTCTTCGACGATTCTCTCGAAAGTCTCTTGGTCGTAATCCACCAAGTCCATCTTGTTGACGCACAGCGCGATGTGGGGGATCTTCAGTAGCGAGGCGATGTAGGCGTGGCGGAGCGTTTGCTCGACGACGCCATGGCGCGCGTCCACCAAGATAAGCGCGAGATTCGCCGTCGAGGCGCCCGTCACCATATTGCGCGTGTATTGCACGTGCCCGGGCGTGTCGGCGATGATGAATTTGCGCTTGGGCGTCGAGAAGTAGCGGTAGGCGACGTCGATAGTGATGCCCTGCGCCCGTTCGTCCTTCAATCCGTCGGTGAGTAGCGCGAGGTTGACTTCCTCGCCGCCCGCGCGTCGGCTGGATTTCTCGATCGCCTCGAGTTGATCCTCGAAGATCGACTTGCTGTCGTAGAGCAACCTGCCGATAAGGGTCGATTTCCCGTCGTCCACGCTTCCCGCCGTGGTGAAGCGGAGGAGTTCCATTTCTTCGTATTTCAGCATAATAGTCGCGTTCGTTGAGAGTGTTGGATCGCCGGCGCGCGGCGTTTAGAAATATCCTTCCTTCTTCCGGTCTTCCATCGCCGTGTCGGAGCGTTTATCGTCGGCTCTGCCGCCGCGTTCGGTCACGCGGCTCGCGGCTATTTCGGCGACGATATCCTCGAGCGAATCCGCCTTAGATTCGACGACGCCCGTGCACGTCATATCGCCGACGGTTCGGCAGCGCACCTCCATCTCCTTGATTTCCTCGTCGCCGCGCAGGTTAATGAAGTCGGAGTAGGCGAGCAGCATATCGTCGCGCACGACGACTTTACGCTTATGCGAGAAGTAAATCTTGGGGATGTCGATCTCTTCCATAAGGATGTATTGCCAGACGTCCATCTCCGTCCAGTTGCTAAGCGGAAAAACGCGGAAATGCTCGCCGGGTTTCTTCCTTCCGTTGAAAAGCGACCAGAGCTCGGGGCGTTGGTTCTTCGGATCCCATTGGCCAAACTCGTCGCGGTGGGAGAAGAAACGCTCCTTGGCGCGCGCCTTTTCCTCGTCGCGTCTTCCGCCGCCGAGCGCCGCGTCGATCTTGTGTTGCTCGATGGCGTCGAGCAGGGTGGTGGTTTGGAGCATGTTCCGACTGGCGTAGGCGCCCGTTTCCTCGGTCACGCGCCCCTTGTCGATCGATTCCTGCACGGAGGCGACGATTAGCTCGGCGCCGAGGTCCTTGACGAATCGATCGCGAAACTCGATCGCCTCGGGGAAATTGTGTCCCGTGTCCACGTGCATCAGCGGGTAGGGGATCGTCGCGGGATGGAACGCCTTTTTCGCCACGTGCGCCATTACGATCGAATCCTTGCCGCCGCTGAAGAGCAACACGGGACGCTCGAATTGCGCGGCGACCTCGCGCATCACGAAAATCGCCTCTTGCTCCAACTCTTTCAGATGGTGAATATGATAATCTCGCATCGCGTTACCGTTGTTCGGAAAGTATGTGGAATTACTTCCGCTAAAGTACGAAAAATCCACGCTAATCAATAAATATACGCGTGTAGGCGATTCGCAAAATGTGAAGTGGAATGGGCGAAATTGGACTATTCATCTTACCGTATTTGTTCGTACCTTGCGAATGAAAATATTACAATTATCATATAGGATTTAATATGTCGATTCGAATACCGCTTTTCGTCGCGCTAATTTCTTGCTCGTCGTTTTTGTCGTTTGCTCAAGTCGTGATTACCGAATATCATCCGATCGAGGATATGATCGCCCGAGACGAGGCGACCCTCGCAATCGAACCCGCCTCCGAAGCCGACGACGCGGGCAACCTCTTCGATCTCGACGATCTCTCCGCTATGGGCGGCCCGATGATCGATACGGCGCGCGCCACGCTCGTTTTTATAGAACCGCTTGACGCCGGCGTCTTTCGGCAGGTCTTCACCATTACGGGAGGGGTGTTCTCGTTGGAAACGGCGGACGATCTCGCCGATCTCGACGCGAAATCGGGAAGCTATCGACTACTCGCGGACGGAAGATCCTACGTCGCCGGCGAAGTTGACTCGATTGTCGTCGAGCCCCTGACCATTGGCGCGGCGAGAATAACCGCCGTCGGCGCTTCCTCGCTCACCTCCATCGGCGAGTGGTCGATCGGCGTCGAGAGAACCTACGATCGACTCGTCGTCGTTCCCGAGCGCCCGAAGGTGTTGCCGGGAACGACGCTCAAGCTACAAGCCGCCCTCATCGACGACGACTACAACGTCGCGCCGTATCCGTACGACGATCAACTATCTTGGAGCGCCGCGAGTCCGAACGTCGCCTCCTTCGATAACGAGGACTCCCGACTGACGGGGCATACGACGGGAGCGACGGTGATCGAGGTCTCTTCGGCGACGCACGGATTATCCGGCTCCGACACGGCGAGCGTCGTGGACGATTTCGTCGTCGAGAAAGCCGACCCGATCGTCGTTAAAGTCGCCGCCGTTATCGAGGATCCGTACGTCAACTCGACGCAACGCCTCCACGCTCGCTTCGGATGGGGCGATCCGTTCACCTACACCGAAGAGATCGTCGAAGAGTTTCTGAATATGACCGACAGCGTCGTGCAATACGACGTCGTCGAGATTATCGACGACTCGGTCTTCTTTACCCGCATCGACGACTCGCTCGTAACGCTCGACGAGTTGGTGGCGTATTACCAAGAACCGAACTGGCAAACGCTCAAGGATAAACACACCGAAGGGAAGCTCTTCTTCGACTATCGCGCGATGACGCAATACTACGACTTCTATCGGAAGCGGCAGGACGGCGAGATCGACGAAGTATGGGTGTACACGCATCCCTACGCGGGAATGGCCGAGTCGCAATTGATGGGCAAGAACGCCTTCTGGTGGAACTCGGGTCCCATCACCGACGTGCCCGAGTGGTTCACCGAGCTACTCTCCGTGATGGGGTGGAACTACGAGCGCGGGGTCGATATGGCGATCCACAGTTGCGGCCACCGCTTCGAGAGCGCGATGTCGCGCGCCTACGGCGGCTGGGACCCCGATTCGCCAAACCCCACGCCGTGGGATCTTTACACCCGGATCGATAAAGAGTTCCCGGGCGAGGGGCACGTCGGCAACACGCACTATCCCGTCAACGCGATGGCCGACTACGACGTCGTCAACACGCGAACGGTTCGGACGCGAGCCGACAACTGGTTGCGCTACCCCTACCTGCTCGACGAGAAGCGGGAAGTGAACTGCGGCGAGTGGCTATGCAACGAGCTCGGCTATCAACGCTGGTTCTTTAGCCATGTGCCGCGCTATAAAGGCGTGACCGACGGCGTGCTCAACAATTGGTGGCATTATTTCCTGGATTATCAGGAAGCCGTCGCGTTGGCGAAGGTGACCGAACCGGTGAGCGTACGCGAGCGCGCAAGCGCGCCGACGCCGACCGAGTTCCGGCTCGATCAGAACTATCCGAACCCGTTCAACCCTTCGACCGTCGTCGCCTACACGCTCGGCGCGGACGCCAAAGTGCGCGTCGCGATCTACAACGCGCTTGGGCAAGAAGTCGCCGTGTTGGCGGACGACTATCGGGGCGCGGGCGTTTACAACGCGACCTGGCGACCCGAAAACGTCGCCTCGGGCGTGTACTTTCTCCGCCTCACCGCCGAACCGCTCGCAAGCGCGCCTAGGTTCGACAAGACGATCAAGCTCGTCTATATGAAGTAGAACGCCGTTTCTTAGGCTTTGCGGAAGCGTCCCTCGGGGCGCTTTTTTTATACTTTCCCCGATTGATTCTCT
>WJMR01000263.1 GCA_014727845.1 Ignavibacteriales bacterium | reverse complement strand
TCGAGCGCCGTCTTGAGCTCGGCGGCTTCCATCAACGAAAGCTCTTTAATTTTCTCTACGATTTCGGCTACTTTTTCAGCCATTGGTACACTCTCCGTTGTAAGCGCTTTTTAAGTGATACAAACTTTCCCGCGTTCGTCTTACGCCGCGTCCTTCTTCGAGATCGCGTTCGTCTTACGCCGCGTCCTTCTTTCGGATCGCGTTCGTCTTACGCCGCGTCCTTCTTCGAGATCGCGTCCACGACGCCGACCAAGTCGCGCATTACCGCGTTGATCGCGCCGACGATGCCCGTAGCCGGGTTGTTGATGCTACCCAGAATCGCGCCGATAATCTCGGCTTTCGAGGGCAACTTCGCCAGCTCTTTGAGACGCTCGCCGCCATAATAGGTGTCCTCTATATAGCAGCCCTTGAGCGAGAACTTTTCGGTGGTTTCGTTATACTTATTGATTATCTTCGCGGGCGCAATCGGGTTGTCTTCCTTTACGAAAGCGAATCCCGACATTCCCTCGAGGAGCTCGCCGAGCTTCTCGTATTTACCGGACTCGTCGAGCGCCCGCCGAAAGAGGGTGTTCTTCGCCACTTTATAGACGACGCCCTCTTGGCGAAATTGAGAGCGGAGATCGTTTACGTCGGCGACGTTGACGCCCTTATAGTCGGTCACATAGACCGCCGAAGAGTCGTTCAACAACTCGACGAATTTATCGACGACTTCCGCTTTCTCGGTTCTGTTCATATCGTTCCTGCTCTATGTTGCGTGAACGAAGCAGTTGGTTTAGAAGCATGGTGCGTAATAAACCCCGCGCGTTCGCCCCCATGCGGGCGTCGCGCCGTCGTTCGCGTCGCGCCGATTCTACCGAAGCGGAACGGCGTCGCGAGTAATTCGTAATCCGGGACCCATCGTGCTGGAGAGGTGCAAGCTCCGAACGTAGGCGCCTTTGGCGCTCGCGGGTCGCAGCTTCACGATGGTCTGAAGAAACGCGCGGCAATTCTCGACGAGCTGGTCTTTCTCGAAATCCAACTTGCCGATCGACGTGTGCACGATGCCCGTCTTCTCGACGCGAAACTCGATCTTGCCCGCCTTCACCTCTTTGACCGCCGTGGCGACGTCCGGCGTTACGGTGCCGGCTTTCGGGTTCGGCATCAATCCTTTCGGACCGAGGATGCGACCCAACTTACCGAGGTCGCCCATCACGTCCGGCGCGGCGATAATCACGTCAACGTCCGCCCACCCTTCTTGGATCTTCTCGAGGTATTCCTCGTGACCCGCGTAGTCGGCGCCCGCTTCGAGCGCCTCGTCGGCTTTCGCGCCTTTGGCGACGACCAACACGCGCACTTCCTTACCCGTGCCGTGCGGCAACGTCACCGTTCCGCGGACCATCTGGTCGGCGTGACGGGGATCGACGCCCAAACGAATGGCGCAATCGAGGGACTCGGGGAACTTCACGTTCGAGTTCTCCTTCAGAAATCCCACCGCCTCGTCGAGCGTATATTCTTTGCTTTTATCGACTTTTTCGAGAATGCTTTTCAAACGTTTCGAGGTTTTCATAACGCGTGCTTCGCTCGTAAATTGTTCGTTTATCGCTCGACCGTGAATCCCATCGAACGCGCCGTGCCGGCGATCATCTCGACCGCGGCGGGGATATCGTGCGCGTTGAGATCCTTCATCTTCAATTCGGCGATCTCTTCGAGTTGCTTGACGTTCACTTTTGCGACCTTCGTGCGGTTCGGTTCCGCCGATCCCTTATCGACCTTCGCCGCCTTCTTCAGCAACACCGCCGCCGGAGGCGTTTTGGTGATAAACTTGAACGACTTATCCTTAAAAACCGTAATCACGACGGGAATCAGCAACCCCGCCTGCTCTTGCGTGCGGGCGTTAAACTGCTTGCAGAACTCCATAATATTGACGCCGTGCTGACCGAGCGCCGGACCGACCGGCGGCGAGGGGTTGGCTTGCCCCGCCGGGATCTGCAACTTAATGTAGCCGTCAATCTTCTTCGCCATGTCGTTTCCTTAACTAATAATAATACGGTTATCCCGCGGAAAGCTCCGCCTGAACAAAATCGATCTCCACCGGCGTCTTCCTACCGAAAATCGAGACCAACACCTTAATCTTCATCTTCTCTTCGTTGACCTCTTCGACCGTGCCCGAGAAGTTGTTGAACGGTCCGTCCACAATCTTAACGAAATCGCCCGCCCGGAAGACCGTCTCGACTCGCTCGGTCTCGTCGTCTTGCTTCACTCTGCCGACGATCCGTTTCACCTCGTCGGGGCGTAGCGGGTTCGGCTTGTTCGGATTGCCGAGAAAACCCATCACCGAAGAAGTGTTAAGAATAAAGTCCTTTACTTCCGCGTCCAGCTCCGCGTTAATCAGCAAATAGCCCGGAAAGAAGTTCTTCGTCTTCGTCCGCTTCTTGCCGTCCTTTACCTCGAAGACCTTCTCGGTGGGTACGAGCGCCTCGGTTATCTTCGCGGCGAGGGACTCGCGATCCTTCATCTCCGCTTCGATAAGCGACTTAACTTTGCTCTCGTGACCCGAGAACGTTTTTACGACGTACCACTTATGATCCATTGCGAATTAACCGAAGACCGCGTTAAAAATTTGCGAAATCGACATATCGACCAGATAGGAAAGCGCGGCGATCGCCAAACAGGAAACCAGAACCACCATAGTGGATTCCTTCAGCTCCTCCTGCGTGGGCCAGGTCACCTTCTTCATTTCCTTAACAACGTCGTCGATAAACCCGACGATCGCGCCTTTTATGCCTTTTTTCTCTTCTTTCATACCTATACGTTTCCGCCGGTCGATTTGACAAGAAAACGCGCGGAACGTATCCGCGCGAATGATGGCACGTCAGGAGGGACTCGAACCCCCAACCTGCGGTTTTGGAGACCGCTGCTCTGCCAATTGAGCTACTGACGTATGCGCTTACTTCGTTTCCTTGTGCGGCGTGTGCTTTTTGCACCACCGGCAATACTTCTTATACTCGACGCGCCCCGGTTGGTTCCGTTTGTTCTTCGTCGTCGTGTAGTTGCGTCGCTTGCATTCGCCGCATTCAAGTGTTATCGTGTCTCGCATCGTTCGTTATCCGTAGGTAAATGGTAATCGTCGAGCTGACGACCGGGATTGAACCGGTGACCTCATCCTTACCAAGGATGTGCTCTACCAACTGAGCTACGTCAGCAAAACTTGTCGCGTCGGTCATACGCTTATCGCGTAGCCGCCGCTTATCGCGTAGCCGCCGCTTATCGCGTCGCCGCGTCGTTGAACATATATCGCGCTTTCGGACGGAACGCTCGGCGGATCGGGCGCCGAAGCAATCGGCGAACGATCGTTCGCCGATAACGCCGCCGTTTAAAACGCGCATAAGCGAACAGAGCGCACGAATCCCTCGCGCTCGGCTCGCCGATATCCGATCGATAACTTATTGGAGCGAGAGACGGGACTCGAACCCGCAACCAACAGCTTGGAAGGCTGTGACTCTACCAATTGAGTTACTCCCGCCTCGAAACCGATCTCAACATCGCCTCCCGGCTTCGCGACCCTTTCCCATATATCGCAAGACGGTGATAGCGGCTCTGCCGAAAACTCGAAATCTATAAGAACAATCGTAATAAAAAAACAATCGTAACCGAACTCGAAACGCCTATCCGATTACTTGTGGGAGGCGAGGGATTCGAACCCCCAAAGGCTTCCGCCAACGGATTTACAGTCCGCCCCGGCTCTCCAACTCCGGCGTCCTCCCGCAGTGTTAAGAACTCGAAATCGCTCGCGCGTATCGTATTGCGAATCAATTTCGTAAAGAACCCCTAAAATACGAGCTTTCTTTTTAAAGCGCAACCCCGGCGAGAGAAAATTCTCTACCGAGCCGACGCGAAAAAGCAAAGCCGATAAAGATATGAAATTACGCCGAAGATTTCCTAACGAAAGCGTAACCGGGCGCCGCTTTACTCGGAACCGCCGCCCCGTTACCTTCTCGTATGGATAATTCGAAATCCGGCGAGCGGAAATCCGGCGAGCGATGAACCGACTACTTCGCCGTCTTAAGGCGCGCGCTCGCCGCTTCGCGGGCGCGAACGATAAGGAGCGCGCCGTCTTCGTCGGATGGTCGAGCTCTTCGCTCGGCTTGGCGCCGACGTTCTACGCCGTCGCCGTCTCCAACTCCCTCGCTCTTTTCGTGGACGCCCTCCGCTACGCCGCCGAGACGCTCGGATCGCTGCTTTCGTGGATCGCCCTGCGTCGGCTCGGGAAATCCGCCCAACGATACGACTACGGTCTCCACAAACTCGAAAGCGTCGTCTCCCTGTTCGTCGCCCTCGTCCTCTTTCTCGGAGCCGCCGCCGCCGCGTGGAACGCCGCGCTCCGCTTCATCGAGCCGCTTCCGCTCGAAGGCGCCGAACTCGGCGTCGTCTTCGGATTCGTCTCGTTGGTTTTTAATCTGTGGATATTCACCCGCAACCGCCGCGTCGCTCGGCTCGAGCGCTCGCCCATTATGGAATCCCAGTGGCGGCTCTATCTCGCCAAAGCCGTCGCCAACGTCGCCGTCGTCGCGCCGCTCGGTGTCGCGCTTCTCTTCGAGGGCTATTGGACGCGCTATCTCGATCCCGCCTCCTCCGCCCTTCTCGCCCTCTTCGTCTTCGGCTCGGCGCTGCGGCTCGCTCGCGACGCGTTCGCCGAACTGCTCGACGAGTCGATCGACGACGAGACGCGCCGAAGGATCCTCGCCGCGCTCGCCCGCCACGCCGCGCTATTTCTCGCGGTCAAGAAGCTTCGCGCCCGTAGAGCGGGCGGCGCGCTCTTCGTCGAGCTCGCGCTCTATTTCGACGACAACCTCTCGCTCGCCGAGACTCGTCGCCGCATCGACGTCGTGAAAAACGCCGTCGCGTCGCGCCTCCCCAACGCCCGCGTCGTCGTCGAGCCGTTCGGTCGCGCGCCCCTCGCTAACGCCGCGTCGAGGAACCCCGCCAAACTCGTCGGCTAACGCCGCGCGGCTACTTTACGTATTTCCGACACGTACGCGCCCTGCTCGCCGCCTCCAAGAACTCCTCCCGCTCGTCGTAAAACCGATCGTCCGTCGCCGCCAAACCCGCCGCCCGGTGGTATCCCCAAAGAACCTCCCACGGCGCGCCCTTTAGTAGCAACCCGAATCCCGCGACCGCCGTCGCGAACCGCGCGTTCGCGCTCGCCGAATCGACCGCGGCCGTCGAACTCGTCGCCGTCGCCGCGAGCGTCCGCCACGCGCCTCCTTCCGCCTCGCGATATTTCACGCGCGCCGTCGCCCACGCGTCGGACGTCGCCGCCTCGGCGGAAAGGTAGTCGGTCTCCGCCAAAACCGCGGCAACGTCGCTCGCCGAGGGGTCCTCCGGCTCCACTTGATACAACGCCACGACCGACTCGCCCGGGCGAAGGTTCACGCCCGTCCCCGACGCCTCGCTCTCGAACGTCGAGTCGGGAAGCGTCAAATCGTCGTAGCCGACGAGCGAGTAGAGTTTCGTTTTGGCGGGGTTGAACTCGACGCGCAGCTTTACGTCGTAGGCGACGAACGGCTCGGCGCCCTCGCGCGCGTGCAATCCGATATAGATCGCGCCGCGCCCCTCGCGCCATGGCGTCGCGAACGTCTCGACTTCGAGCGTCAACGGCGCGCCCGTCGTGTCGGGGTTCTCGTAGCTGAAGTAGTTCATGAGCTCTTCTATCCGCACCGTCTCGGGGTCGGGCAGGTAGCCGACCCGAATCGAGGCGAGCGTCGCGCCCCACGAGTCGATCGCCGTCTTAAGCGAGAACGTCGAGAACGGTTCGGCGACGGCTTGCACGAACTCCTCGCTTCCGTCGCTCAACGCCCGCAATCCTTGAAACTCTTTCGGCGGAATAGCCGACTTGACGAACGCGTTTTGGAACTCGCTTCCCGCGTCGGTTTTCGAGGCGGCGAGCGTCGCCTTCGCCGCGCCCATCGCCGCCCGCGCCCCGGCGAGTTGTTGCGGCGTCGATTCACGCGCCGATTGCGACAACCCCGAACCTTCCGGCGCGCTCTTACGCTCCTCGGTCTTCATCGTGCCGCCGCATCCGCCCAAATACGCCGCGAGACCCAGCGCCGCGACGACGAACAATACTCTCTTCATTGCGCCCTCTTCGGTTTGTGTGTGCGGATAATATACCGAAAACCGAACTTAATCGCCCCGCCAAAACTGATCCCGTCTCCAAATGGCGCCCGCCCCAAAACGGACGACGCCCCGACTTGGCGAGCCGAGGCGTCCGTGCGTCCGTCACGTTACGGGAGCTACTTTGCTAAAAGCTTCGCGCGCTTAACGAGCGTCAGGAACTCGGCGCGATACCCTTCCTCGTCCTCGCCGAGATTCGCTTGCGTCGTCTTGATCACGTCGTCGTACGTCCAATCGCCTTTGTGCTCGCTCTCGCGCAGGAGCATCGCGAAAGAGGCGACCGCCGCGGCGAATTTGAAATTCTCGCTCGAGGCGCTCCACGCCCGGTCGGAATCGAGGACGGGACGGACGATGAGTTTGCTCTTATCGCCGTCCGGTTTCTTGTAGCGGATCTTTACGGTCATCAGCTCGTCGCTCGCCAACGCCTCTTCCGAGAGGTTGGAGTCCTTCCGATACTTCAGGTCGTCCACCTTGGAGGCGTATTCGCCCGTTCCGGCCGGAACGATCTCGTAGATGGCGGTGACGGTGTGCCCGGCGCCGAGCTCGCCCGCGTCCTTTGTGTCGTCGTTGAAGTCCTCGTCGTTCAGCAGGCGGTTTTCGTAGCCGATCAACCGATACGCCTCGACCTTCGCGGGGTTGAACTCGACTTGGATCTTTACGTCCTTGGCGATGGTCAAGAGCGTGGAGCCGACTTCGTTGACGAGCGTTTTCTTCGCTTCGAGGATGTTGTCGATGTAGGCGTAGTTGCCGTTACCCTTGTCGGCGAGCTTCTCCATTTTGGAGTCTTTATAGTTGCCCATCCCGAAGCCGAGCACGGTCAGGAATATGCCGTCGTCTCGTCGGGCTTCGATCATCCTCGTCAATTCGGCGTCGGAGGAGGGACCCACGTTGAAGTCGCCGTCGGTGGCGATGATGACGCGGTTGTTGCCGTCCTTCATAAAGTTCTCGTTCGCGAGTTCGTAGGCGAGCTTAATGCCCTCGCCGCCGGCGGTGGAGCCGCCCGCCGTGAGGCGCTCGATCGCCGCGAGTATCTCCGCCTTGTCGTCGCCGCTCGTCGGGGGCAACACCACGCCCGCCGCGCCGGCGTAAACGGCGATGGAGACGCGATCCTCGGGGCGGAGCTCGTCAACCAACAAGCGGATCGCCTTCTTCAGCAAGCCGAGCTTGTTCGGCGAATCCATCGAGCCGGAAACGTCCAACAGAAAGACGAGGTTGTTCGGCGGCAAATCCCCCATCTCGAACTTTACGCCTTGGATGCCGATATGGACGAGCTTATGCTTGGCGTTCCACGGGCACGCGGCGGTTTCCACGTTGATCGAGAACGGATCCTCGCCCGTCGGAGCGGGATAGTCGTAGGAGAAGTAGTTTATGAACTCCTCGACGCGCACGGCGTCCTTCGGAGGGAGTTGGCTGTTGTTAATGAAGCGCCGCGTGTTCGCGTAGGAGGCGGCGTCCACGTCGATCGAGAACGTCGAGAGGGGTCGGTCGATCGCCGCGATGAACTCGTTCTCGTAGATCCGATCGTATTCCTCCGTGTTGAATTCCGGAACCGCTTCGGCGTCGTCCATATAGACGAAGGCGTCATCTTCGGCTTCCGCAAGCTTCATACGTTCGCGCGCGGCGCTCGGCGGCGGGGCGCCCTCCTTGCGCGCCACTTGGTTCATCTCTCCTCCGCACGCGCCCATTATCGCGCCGATCGCGAGTATCGCAAAAAATCGTTTCATTGTTCGCCTCTTCGTGTTGTGTGTTCGAGTTAATTGCCTTTGGGTCTTATACTCGCTCCGCCCCCGCTCGGTTCCCGCCGTGTGACGGAGGGCACGTATCCGCCGCAAGACGATTTACGATAACGTTATCATCAGAGATATTTTATCTTTGTCGAGAGAGATGATTTAATTACCGAGAGGATACCAATGAAAACGCTATGGTTAGCCGCGATAATCGCCGCGATGAGCGCGACGGCGTTCGGACAAAATCTCATCCACAATCCTTCCTTCGAGACCGACGACGACTCTAACGGCTACCCCGACGATTGGGGCTCGCGGAGCTACGCCTCGTGGGAGACGAACCCCGAGCACGCGCGCACGGGTTCCGCTTCGCTCAAGCTTACGGGTCCCTCCGATCCGACGTTCTACTATCTATATAACATGGGCGTTCCGAATCTAAAGGAGAACACAAAATACATCCTGCGCGCCTATGTGAAGACGAGCGGCGTGGGCGCCGACGATTGGGTAAAACTCCGCCACACGTCCGACCCGAAGGCGCCTCCTACGTTACGCTGACTTTTGAGGAATTCGACGTCGAGTCGGGCGGCGACTACGTTTACGTGTACGACGGCTCGACGACCGCCGCCCCGCTCCTCGCGACCCTTTCCGGCTCGACGCTCCCCTCGCCGATCACGACGACGGGCGGCGCGGCGCTCGTCCACTTCGAGACGGACGACGACGCGAGCACGGGACAAGGGTGGCGGATCTCATACACGTCCGATTCCCCGCTCGACGTCGAGAAGGAATCCGACGCGCCACGCTCGTTCGCACTTACACAGAACTACCCGAACCCGTTCAACCCCGTCACGCGCATCGCCTTCGAGTTGCCGGATCGTCGGCGCGTGCGGCTCGCCGTGTATGACGCGCTCGGACGCGAGACGGCGATCCTCGTAGAAGGCGTGTACGACGCCGGAAGAAGAGAGGCGCGCTTCGACGGATCGAACTTGGCGACGGGCGTTTATTTCGCCGTCCTCGAAGCCGTCGATCTCGAAACCGGCGCCCGCGACCGCGCGGCGATTAAGATGCTGTTGATTAAATAGGCGATAGTTAATAGGTCGATAGTTAACGTGTTAACATAACGCCGGCGTCCGCGTCGGCGTTTTTATTTTTCTCGGATATTCCGTATCTCGCGATCTTACTAATAAAGAAAACGACTATGCCCGACTCAACCAAACCCAACGACTACGAGACTATTCTCGCGCTCCGACCGCCGGGTCCGCGCTCCCTTCCGTTCAGCCCGGACGAATACCGCGACCGCTTGCGCGGCGCCTTCTTGACGCGCGCTGCGGGTTGCGTTCTCGGCGCGCCCGTCGAGCAGTGGACTCTTGAAAAGATGGAGGCGCTCGCGATCCACAACGGCGACGACTTCCCCCCGACCGACTATTGGAGCGCGCTGCCAAAACCCGACGAACTCCGCTACGGCGTCTCCCCTATGAGCGCCTACTCCCGCGACGGTATGGACGGCGTGCCCGTGGACGACGACGTCGTGTACACCGTGCTCGGTTTGCTCGTAGCCGAGGAGCACGGCGTGAACTTCACGACGCGCTCGGTCGGGGAGGCGTGGCTGAAGTATCTACCACATGCCTGCACGGCGGAGGAAATCGCGTTGAACAATTTACGGAAGGGCGTTTCGGCGGAGCGGGCGGCGGAGATCGACAATCCGTACGACGAATGGATCGGGGCGGACATCCGCTCGGATCCGTGGGGATACCTTGCGCCGGGCGAACCGGAACGGGCGGCGCGTATGGCGTATCGCGACGCGTTCCTCAGCCACCGAGGCGAGGGAATCTACGGGGCGATGTTCTTCTCGGCGGCGATTGCCGCGGCGTTCGCGATGGACAACGTAACCGACGCGCTCCGCGTCGGGCTAACGGAGATACCCGACAAGTGCGAACTCTCCGACGCGCTCCGGTGGGCGTTGCACATCGCGCCGAAGGTCGCCGACTTCCGCGAGGCGCGCGCGTTGATCGACGAGCGTTATCCCGGGATGTCGCAAGTCCACACGGTCAACAACGCCGCCGCGACGGTTTTCGGATTGGCGTTGGGCGGCGACGACCCCGCTCGCGTTATCGGCGAGACGGTGGCGATTGGGTTGGATAACGACTGCACCGCCGCCACCGCCGGCTCGCTCGTCGGCGCCGTCCTCGGCGATCGCCTACCCGCGAAGTGGACCGCGAGCTTCCACGACAAGGTGTACTCGTATCTCATCGACGCGCCCGAGTTCGCGATCTCCGATCTTCTCGCGCGTTTCGAACGACTCGCCCTCGGCGATCAGTCGTAAAGCATACCGTAGTAGCGGTCGAGGGCCTCGGTCAGTTCGCCCACCGAAAGGTGGCGCGCAAACCGTTTCGTCTCCTTCCCTTCGGCGAAAAGTATGATCGTCGGGACGGCGAAGACGTTGTTCGTAGCCGCAAGCGTCGGCTCGTTCTCGACGTTCACGTAACGGAAGGCGGCTTCGGGATAGTTCTCCGCGAGGAGCTCCTCGACTTTCGGGCGCAACGTTTTGCAGACGCCGCAGTCGGGAGCGCTGAAGTATCCGACCACCAACGCGGCGTCGTCGAACGCCTCGGAGAGTTTGGGTTGTTCGCTCATTATCGGTTCCGGAAAATAATTTTGATAAAGTCTCGGGAAAGTAGTAAATTTGTGCTTCTTTGAAAATACGGCGGGGTAGCTCAGTCGGTTAGAGCAGTGGAATCATAATCCACGTGTCGGGGGTTCGAATCCCTCCCCCGCTACGATTTCAAAATCGGAGCTTGTATGTACACCTTGTCTATGATAGTGATCGTGCTTCTCGCGATCGTGTTAATGATTCTCGTTTTGTTGCAGTCGAGCAAAGGCGGCGGCTTGGCCGGCTCCATCGGTGGCGGTATGCAAATGGGCGCGATGTTCGGATCGCGTCGCACGGCGGATTTCCTTAGCCGCGCCACGTGGTGGTTCGGCGGCGCGCTGCTCGTCCTCTCGCTCACCATTAACCTCTTCTTCCTCGAAGGGAAGTCCACGGACGAACAACGACGCAGCGTCATCCAACAGCAAGGCGGCGGCTCGTTGCCCTCGCAACCCGCGCTACCCGATCAGCAAGCCCCCGTCGGCGGCGACCAAGATGCCCCCGTTGGCGGCGGCGAGCAAGAGCCGACTCCGTAACGATCAACATCTTACAAAACAAAAAAGCGTCTCCAATCGGGACGCTTTTTTTTATGCTCGCTCCGATCATTGGATCGATCAATCGTCGTCGTCGTCCGACTCCTCGTCGGCGCCGAAAAGAAATTTCTCGTAGTTGTGTTTGATCGTCTCCGCCTCGACGATGAAATAGATATCCTCGGCGATGTTGACCGCGTAGTCGCCGAGCCGCTCGATGAGCCGACACAACTCGAGCGTCGCCACCCCCGGCTCCACGTTTTCGGGCGATTCTCGCATAATCTCCACCAGCGTCGCGGCGTTCTCGTTGCCAAGCCGTTTGAGGCGGGCGTCGCTTTCGATCGTTTTTTCGGCGAGTTTGGCGTTGTTCTCGATGAACGAATCGATCGCGTTGTCGAGCATCCCCTTGGCGACCGTCGCCATCTCGCGGAACGCCGTCCGATCGAAGAACGCCGGCTTCGCTCCCAACTCCAACCACCGTTGCGCCAACGCCGACGCCACGTCCCCGATGCGCTCGAGGTTGCCGTTGATGGTGAGCGCCGACATATTAAGCCGTAGGTCCATCGCCACGGGGTGGTTGAGCGCGAAGATTTTCATGCAACCCTTCTCGATCTTCACGTCGTAGTCGTTCACTTTCCGATCCCGCGCGATCACGAGGTTGGCGAGCTCGCGGCTCTCCTCCTCCGCGGCGCGAACGGCGAACTCGAACTGCTCGGCGACCAAGCTGCTCATCTTGATGATCCGCGTCCGTAGCTTCTCGATTTGTTTGTCGAAGTGTCGCTCCATCCTATCCGAACCTACCCGTCACGTAATCCTCGGTGCGCGGGTGCGAGGGATTGGTAAAAACATCCTGCGTCTTGTCGTATTCGACGAGCTTTCCGTCGTCGAAGAACGCGGTGTAGTCGCTCACGCGCGCGGCTTGTTGGATGTTGTGCGTAACGAGAACGACGGTGAGACGCTTGCGGAGTTGGAGAATCAGCTCCTCGATCTTCGCCGTGGAAACTCGGTCGAGGTCGTTCGTCGGTTCGTCCATCAGTAAGACTTCCGGCTCGACGGCGAACGCCCTCGCGATGCAGAGTCGTTGCCGCTGTCCGCCCGAGAGATTCGCGGCGGGTTCGTTGAGGCGATCCTTGATCTCGTTCCATATACCCGCTTCGGTCGCCGCGCGCTCGGCGATCTCCTCCAACCTCGCCGGCCGACTCTCGCCCGCGACTCGCGCGCCAAAAACGAGATTCTCGAAAACGCTTTTTGGAAAGACCGTCGGATTTTGGAACACCATACCCACCGTCCGTCGTAGCGCGTTCACGTCCACGTCGCGACGTCGAATATCCACGCCGTCGATGAATATCTCGCCGCTCGCCTCCACGTCGGGCGTCAAGTCGATCATCCGATTGAGCGCGCGGAGAAGCGTGGATTTTCCGCATCCCGACGGTCCAATCAACGCGGTGACGCGCTTGGCGCGGAAGTCGATCGACACGTCGTCGAGCGCGCGCCTTCCGTTGAAGGAAATGGAGAGTTTGTGGACGGATATCTTCGCGTCTTTCATAAGATGGTCGCCTGCCGCGGCGTTCGCCGCTCACACGCGGTCGATAAATTTACGAAATCGGTCGCGAAAGGCAAACGCGACGACGTTGAAGAACATCGTTACCGCGATCATCGCGAACGCGGCGCCGTACTGTTGCGCCATACTCGCCGAAGGATCGACCGAGCGCGTGTTGAGTGTGAAGAGGTGGTAGCCGAGATGCATGAACTCGCTCATCGGGTTGATCGTCGGAACGTCGAATCCGAACACGCTCACTTCGGCGACGGGCAGTTGCGGCAGGAAGAACGCGGCGCCGAGGAACATCACGGGCGCGGTCTCCCCAAAGGCGCGGCCTATCGTAAAAAGGGCGCCCGAGACGATCGACGGAAACGCGCGCGGCAAGACGACCTTTTTCACCGTTTGCCATTGCGAGGCGCCCAACGCGCGCGCCGCTTCCTTATCCTCGAGTCGCGCGGCTTGGAGCGCGGCGTACGTCGTCGCGGCGATCATCGGCGTCATCAGCGTCGCGAGCGTCGTCGCCGCCCACAGCATCGCCGGGCGTCCGAAAACGGTTCCGTGCCCGGCCGCCTCGTCGATATTTTGCCCGACGAAGAGAACAAAAAATCCGAAGCCGAACAAACCGATCACGACCGAAGGCGCGCCCGCGAGATTGTTGACCGCGAACCGTAGCGCGCGCGCGAGCGTGCTTTCCTTGGCGTATTCGC
>WJMR01000262.1 GCA_014727845.1 Ignavibacteriales bacterium | reverse complement strand
CGGACGTTCGTTTTCGACGAGAACGAGGCGCTCGAAGGCGGCGCTTCGGCGGCGGTGTTCGACGGCGACGCGATCGCCATCGACGGCGTCTCCTCCTGCGGCTGGACGGGGCTGGGCGTCGAGCTCGTGGCGACAAAATCCGAGAAGAACATACTTTATGAAATTAACGACGAACCCGCGCTCGACGTCTTTCTCCGCTATCTCGGCGCGAGCGAAGAGGAAATGCCGCACGTCGGCGTCGATCATCCCATACTTATTATGCGCGACGACGGCGAGGAGCTTATGCGTGTCGCGCTGGGTTTCGACCGCGAGCGACGAAGCTTAACTCTCGCGGGAAGCGTCAAGCAAGGCGCGCGCATTCGGATGACCGCCTCCTCCGGCGCCGAGGTGATCGACGTGGCGAAACGCGACGCGGAGTTTTTTCATAGCCGATTTCGCGTCGCGGACCTCGCGCTCGTCTTCTCCTGCTACGCGCGCAGAGAGGCGCTCGGTCCGCTCGTCGATCAAGAGATCGATCGCGTCGCCTCGCTCTGGCGCGCCCCCGTCGCGGGATTTTTCACCTACGGCGAGTTCGGAAAAGGATCGAAAGGCGCGCCGGAATACTATAACGAAACGTTCACCGTCGCGGCGGTGCGTTTTACGAGCGACGCTTAATCTCGGAACGCGTTCGCGCGATAATGTACCAACGTATTATGGATATCAACGGCTCAAACGAAGAAATACGACGGATTATCGAGGAGAAACTCTCTCCGAGCGACGCGGAGAAAGTTCACGCGGAATTCCTCCGCCTGCGCGAAGACGCCGAGCAATCTAAAAACAAATACCGTAAGGCGATCCGCGAGAACGCCGTTCTCTCCACCCTCCTGAAAAATATCTCGGAAGATCTCCGCAACCGCGAGCGAAAATATCGCGAGTTGGTGGAGACCATCAACGAGGTGATCTTCACCGCCGACGACGCCGGGCGCCTAATTTTCCTCAACGCCGCCTGGGAGGACGTTTCGGGCTACACCGTCGAAGAGAGCTTGAAACGGGACCTCGCCGAATTCATCCACCCCGATCTGCGACGACCGTTGCGGGATCAGATGGGTTTCGCCGCCGATAAGCGGGAGGCGTCGATCGACATCGAGTTGCAGTTCATCAAGAAGAACGGGTGGCTCCGATGGGTCGAATTGACCGCCTCGCCCGTTTTCACCGAGCAAGGACGCTTGGAGGGGTTCAGCGGCATCATTCGCGACGTCACCGATCGGAAGAACGCCAACGAGGCGCTTTTCCGCCAGCGTAATCTCCTCCAAAGCGTCGCCGACGCGGCGCGCGCGCTCATCCATACGGGCGACTTCCAGAAGTCCCTCGCCGAAGCGTTGCGACATCTGGGCGAGGCGACGAACGTCGATCGCGTCTATCTATATAAAAGACAGATCAACGTCGAGACGTCCGAACTCGAATTTTATAAGATCGTCACCTGGACGCGTCCCCGCGCCTTGGGCGAACCTCCCATGCCGGATCACACCGTCTTCCGTGTGGACGCGCTCGCGCCCGAATGGTATCGCGATCTCGCCGAGGGTAAAATGGTCAGCGATCTCGTCGATCGATTTCCGGAAGGCGCGCGCGAGTTCTTCGAGCGCCACGGCGTCGTATCCTCGGCGCTGGCGCCCATCCACATCAAGGACGAGTTCTGGGGCGTCGTCGGATTCGACGATTGCGCCAAGCCGCGCGAGTGGTCGTGGGGCGAGGAGTCGGTCCTCCGCGCCATCGCCACCAGCGTCGGCTACGCCGTGGAGCGAGAGCGCGACAAGAAACGTCTCATCGACGCCAAGCGAGAATCCGAGGAGGCGAACCGTCTCAAATCCTCCTTCCTCGCCAACATCAGTCACGAGCTCCGCACGCCGATGAACGGCATCCTCGGCTTTACCAGCATCCTCGCCAACGAACTAACGGACGAGCGACTGAACGGGATGGTCCGGAATATGAACCAGAGCGCGAAACGCTTGCTCGAGACGTTGAACTTGTTGCTCGATCTTTCGACAATCGAATCGAACCGCGTCGAATTGGAGTTGGAGCGGGTGGACGTAACCGCCGCGACGAGGAGCGTCGTGGACGCCCATCGCGCCGAAGCGGAGCGGAAATCGCTCGCCTTCGATCTTCGTCTGCCCGAGGATCCCGTGTACGTTAAGGGCGACGAGCGGATGCTGCGCGTGGCGTTGGGCAATCTTGTCGGTAACGCAATTAAATTTACCGAGAAGGGATCCGTCGGCGTGGAGGTGGCGCGGCGCCAATCGGAGGGGGAGACCGCGACCGCGCGCGTTTCCGTTTCCGACACGGGCGTCGGCGTGGAGCCCGCGAAGCGCGCGCTCATCTTCGACGCGTTCCGACAAGCCAGCGAAGGGAAAAATCGGAGCTTCGAGGGGATCGGGTTGGGGCTCACCATTTCCAGACGGTTCCTCGAACTTATGGGAGGAACCATCTCCTTCGAAAGCGAGATCGGCGAGGGATCGACGTTCCACATCGACGCGCCGCTCGCCGAACTCGACGACGGACGCCCCCGCGTGTTGCTCGTCGAGGACGACAAGAACGCGATCGATCTTATCCGAGTCTTCGTCGGCGACCTCTTCCGAATCGACGCCGTCACCAACGGCTTAACCGCGTTGGAGCGCGCCGCCGACGTGAACTACGACGCCTTCATTATGGATATCAATCTCGGCGAGGGGATGCACGGCTTGCAGGTCGTCCGCTCCCTCCGCGATCAAACGAGATACGAGGACGTTCCCATTCTCGCCGTCACCGCTTTCGCCGGCGCCAACAGCAAGGAAGATTTCGTCGCCGCGGGATGCACCGACTACTACGCGAAACCGATCATCCGCGACAAGTTTCGGAACGCGATGGTGCGCCTCTTGAACGCCGCCGCGTCGGATTCGGCTACCTCGTAAGAATCACCGTAAGCGGAAAATCCCTTTTGAACGTCCAACTCGTCGGCGTCTGCGCCGAGGCGTTGTGCCGCGCCGTAATGTTCGGCGTCTCTTCGGAAACAAACGCCTCGAGTTCGCGCATCGTGACGATCCCGTCGCCGTCGTTCTCGTCGGCGCGTCGGCGGAGCCCCTCGATGAGCGCGTAGGTGAAGGCGCCGTGCCCGAGGTCGGGAATTTCCTTGGCGGATTGATCGGGTCCCGATGCGGCGACGACGAAGACGCCCGCCGCGCGCGCCAATTGGTGGATCGCCTTCTCTTCGGCGGCGCCCCGCTCCACGAACGCCCCGAGCGCCTCGCCCGCATGACACGCGTCGATGAACAGCGCCTGCTTCTCGGCGCGAACGGCGCGGCAACGATCCCGCAGCTCGGAGGCGGAGACGCCGCGAGCGGCGAGACCTTCGTCGTCGCCGTAAAGCCGGCGAACGTCGCTCAACGCCAAGTAGAAATCCGAGGGCGCCTCCTCCGACGAGGTTACGGTTCCGTGACCCGAGTAGTAAAAGACGAACGCGTCCTCGGGGCGCGCTTCTTCGGCGACCCGGTCGAACGCGTCGAGTAGCTCCTCGCGGCGGGCGTCCCCGTCGAGTAAAACGCCGACGATCACGTCGGCGAAAATGTCCGCGCCCCCTTGCGCGAGCGCGGTTGCCACTCCCTCCGCGTCGGCCACGGCGTATTGCAAGTCGTATCGGTCGTTCTCATAGTCGTTCACCCCGACAATCACCGCGAAGAGTTTCGACCTCGGCGTCGGTCCCTCCACAAACACGCTCGTTTTCGCCGGCGTCGATTCGGTTCGGTCGCGACTCGACGCCACGACCTCCAACTCGTTCCACCCCGTCGCCAGCGTCGTCTCGAAGACGAATGAATAAGTCGCGTCCTCGCTCGGCTTCGCGTCGAAGGGTTCTTCGGCGACGAGTTTGCCGTTCACGTATCCTCGCGCCGCTCCGACGCCGCCGCCTCGATCGACGATCTCGGTTTGGACGAGCGTCTCCTTGTGTTTCCGCGAGCTCGCGCTCGCCGGCGAGAGGATCGTCGCCTTTGGCGCGGCGGTCTCGAGCGCGTCGAGATCGAGCGCGTTTCGGAATTCCGGAAGCGCGTCGGCGAAGAGATCGGCGAGGATGCCCGGCGAGTAGTATCGATCGAAGAAGGAGACGACGGGTAGCGGCGTTCGCCCCGAGACGTAGTGGAGGGATCGGGCGCCTTCGGGCGAGGCGTCGAATCTGCCGTCGGAGATGATCGCCGCCCAGTTCGTCGTGTCGAGCGCCGCGAGCGTCGCCTCGAGCGCGGCGTCGCCGACGTCGAAAATGGTTATTGCGCGCGAACCCGCCGCCAGCCGCGTTTCGTCGGGCGTCCACGCGAGCGAAAGGACTTCTCCTTCTATGGCGCCGAGTTCCGTTCGCGTTCCCGCTTCCTTTTCCAGATTAAAAACCGAGATCGCGCCCGTCGCCGTTCCCGCCGCCAACCGCGCGCCGGAGGGGGAGAAGGCGAGTCGGGAAATTGCGCCGTCGAGCGCCGCGGTATCCACGACGCCGACCATCGTTTGCTCGGCGACCGACCAAACGGCGATCATCCCGTCGTCGTCCCCTTGAACCGCGATTTTCCCGTCGGGCGAGAGCGCCGCCGCCGTCGGCGTTCCCCAATAGCCGGGCACGTCTTGCGGAACGAGGACGGTCTCCTCGCTTCGCGCGAGATCGCGTACGACGAGTCGATCGAGAGCGTTCAGATGGGCGAGCGTCGAGCCGTCGGCGGAAAGCGAGAGCGAGGGACTCGTCCAATCGGGCGGCTCGGCTTCGAACTCGGCGACGAGTTCTCCTCGCGCTAAGTCGTACACCCGACCGACGCCCGCCGCCATACCCGCGACGATTTCGGCGCGCGAGATGGCGAGATAGGCCCCGTCGCCGAGGGGAATCCGGCCGAGCGGTTCCATTGTCCGAGCGTCGTAGAGCGTCGCGGGTTCGCGGGCCGCGGAGACGAGAAGGGAATCCACGCCGACGAAGGCGACGTCGATGACGTAGGAGCGGGCGGGCAAGGCGCGGGGTTCGCCCGTTTGGAAATCCCATCGTCGCGCGCCGCCGTAGCCGCCCGTCTGCGCGAGCGCCATACCGTCGGAGGCGAAAGAGAGCGCGTGGACTTCGGTCGTCGTCGGAATCAGCTCGCGTTCGACGCGATCCAAGAGGAGGTTGTACTCCGCGCCCGCGCCGTAGTAGCCCGCCCCGAGAACGCGCGAAGCGTCGGGCGAGACGACGATCTTCGCCAGCGGAACGCCGCGCCACGAGAACGTTTTCACGCGCTCGCCCGTCGCGATATTGTAAATCGAGACGACGCCGTTCATCCCCGAAACGGCGATTCGATCCCCCTCGGGGAAAAAGGCGACGTCGAGAAT
>WJMR01000261.1 GCA_014727845.1 Ignavibacteriales bacterium | reverse complement strand
GCTGACGCTCAACGCGATCGTCGCCTCCGACTCGACGATCATTCCCGTACAGACCGAGTATTTCGCGTTGGAGGGCTTGGGGCAGCTTCTCAACACCGTCAACCTCGTTAAGCAACAACATAACAAGAAACTCACGATCGAGGGCGTACTGCTGACGATGTTCGACGTTCGGCTTCGGCTCTCGCAGATGGTGGTCGAGGAAGTCAAGAAATATTTCGGCGACAAAGTTTACGACACAATTATTCACCGCAACGTCCGCATTTCGGAGGCGCCGAGTTTCGGCAAACCGATCATACTCTACGACGCGGTCTCCAACGGCGCGAAGAACTACATCGCCTTTGCGACCGAACTGCTGGCGCGAAACAAAGAAGCGTAACCGTTTATGGCGCGCGTGAAACCGGGATTGGGAAGAGGACTGGACGCGGTAATAAACCGAGGCCGGAACGAGGAACGCGAGGCGAAATCCGACAAGAACGAGGCGTTGACCAACCTGCCCGTCGATCTGATCGTCGAGAACCCGTTCCAACCTCGCACGGATTTCGACCCCGAGGCGCTCGAAGAGCTCCGCAAATCGATTCTTCAGAACGGGCTCATTCAGCCGGTCACCGTTCGGAGATTCGAGGGCGGAACCTATCAGCTCATCTCGGGCGAACGCCGATGGCGCGCATGTCGCGACATCGGCTATGAAAAGATCCCCGCCTATATTCTCGACGTCGCCTCCGACGAGCTTATGCTCGCGATGGCGCTCATCGAGAACATCCAACGCGAGAGCTTAAACCCGGTCGAGGTCGGAACCGCCTACAAACGCTTGATGGACGAGTGCAACCTTACGCAGGAGCAAATCGCCGAGAAGGTGGGCAAGGATCGCTCGACGATCGCCAACTCGATCAGATTGTTGCGACTCTCCAACGAGGTGCGCGACGCGTTGGTGACGGGCAAGATTTCGATGGGACACGCGCGCGCGCTCATCAACGCGCCCGACGAGGCGACGCAGATAGAGCTTATGCGGGAGATCGTCGCCAAGAACCTCTCGGTGCGCAAAGTCGAGAAGTTGGCGAAAGAGCGAGCGGCGGGCGGGAAGCCGAAATCCGCGCCGAGCAAACCCTCGACGCCGTCGCGACCCGACGCCTCCGTCGCCGCCGTCGAAGACGCGGTGCGACGCGCCCTCGGCACGAAGGTCGTCGTTCGAGCGCGAAAAGACGGCGCGGGATCGATCACCCTCGAATATTACTCCCGCGACGAACTCGATCGGCTGTTAGATTTGTTCGATGCTATCGAAAAGAATTCGTAACGCGCTCGTCGGCGCCGCGGCTACGGTCGCGCTCGTCGGCGTCGCAAACGCGCAACAAGACACGACGCTCGCTCCCCCCGATTCGCTCGAGGGAGTCGTCCTCGAAAAACCCGCGAACGACTCGAGCGCCGTCGATTCGGCGAGCGCCGTCGATTCGGCGAGCGCCGTCGATTCGGCGAGCGCCGTCGATTCGGCGAGCGCCGTCGATTCGGCGAGCGTTGTCGATTCGGCGAGCGTTGTCGAGGAGGACGTCGAGCCGGGTTTCGAGCCGACGAAATCTCCGTGGGGCGCGTTGGCGCGGAGCGCGATTATTCCGGGGTGGGGGCAGCTCTACAACGAGTCGTACTACAAAGTCCCCGTCGTCCTCGGCGCCTTCGCTTGGATCGGCTACAACGTCGTCGATTTCCACGACGGCTACCTCGACTACCGCCAACGCTACCTCGACGATCCGAACGAACCCTACTACCGCACCCTTCGCGAATGGTACCGCGACCAACGCGATCTGTTCATCCTCTACGGCGTCGTCGCCTATCTCGCGACCCTGGCGGACGCCTATGTGGACGCGCATATGTTCGACTTCACCGTCGAGGAGGATTTCCACCGCAACCCCGTCCCGACGCTGAAGATCCGATACGGATTTTAACCGAGCGAGCCGATGAACGTTTGCCCGAAATGCGGAACGAAGAACATGGCGCATCGCCGCCAGTGCGAGACGTGCGGCTACGGTTTCCGCGATCGCGTTCCGCACCTCGATCTCCTCGCCACGCTGGGCGGTTTGTTCGCGCAACCGAGCGACGCGTTGGTGCCGGGCAAGATTTCGATGGGACACGCGCGCGCGCTCATCAACGCGCCCGACGAGGCGACGCAGGTAGAGCTTATGCGGGAGATCGTCGCCAAGAACCTCTCGGTGCGCAAAGTCGAGAAGTTGGCGAAAGAGCGAGCGGCGGGCGGGAAGCCGAAATCCGCGCCGAGCAAACCCTCGACGC
>WJMR01000034.1 GCA_014727845.1 Ignavibacteriales bacterium | reverse complement strand
GGGGTCGAGATCGCGGAGATCTCGACGGGACCGACCCCGAATCTCGGTTGCTTGACCGCTTCGATTCTCCCCGTCGAGATGACGACGTTCGAAGCCGAGACGCTCGACAAGGGCGTGGCGCTTACGTGGACGACGGCGAGCGAGGTTAACGCGCGCGGATTCTCCCTCGAGCGAAAATACGAGAACGGAAGCTTCGCCGAAATCGCCTTCCTGAACGCCAAAGGCGCGACGGGCGGCGAATACTCCTACACGGATAAGAGCCCCGAGAAGGCGGGCGTTTATACGTATCGCCTGAAGCAAGTCGATCGCGACGGCTCCTTCCGCTACGTTGGAACGGTCGAAGTTACCTACGAGGCGCCGCTGACGTTCGCGCTGGAGCAGAACTTCCCGAACCCGTTCAACCCGACGACGACGATTCGCTACGAGTTGGCGAAAGACGTCAACGTCAAGTTGGTCGTTTACAACTCGATCGGCGAGCAAGTCGCGACGTTGGTTGACGGTCAACAAGCGGCGGGTCGCTACGACGCGAGCTTCAACGCGTCGAACTTCGCCAGCGGTATCTATTTCTACCGCCTCGAGGCGGGCGACTTCGTTGACGTAAAACGGATGGCGCTGCTTAAGTAATTCCGTTTACGCTACTTAACGCGTAAGTTACGTAATGTTTGCCGGCGGGCTCCGAAAGGGGCTCGCCGGTTTTTTATGGGGCGCGCCGCTAGTAGCCGACAAGCTCCTAAGAGATTGCTCGGAAATCGTCGGCTTTCATAAGCGAAGCGAGAATGGGTTGCGATTATTTATTAAATGATATATATTAAAATATGTTAGAGGTTCGCGGTGACGTTAATAACGACGTTCAATATTTAAGCAAGCGATAACTTGTTTTCAACAAGATACTTCAAGGCGCATCTACCACAAACAATCACTCACATAAACAGGGGCAACTCATGAAACGACTGGCTCTTTTTGTTTCCTTCGCCCTCCTTTCGACCGCAGCGTTCGCGCAGATGGTCGATATGGTGGATATGGGAAACGTCGATCTGAATTCGGTTCAGATCGTTGACGACAACGTCGCGTGGGCGGCGGGCTACGACAACGACGCTTCGGCGTCGGTGTTCTATGTCACGACCGACGCGGGCGACAATTGGACGAAAACGACGGGCAACATCGGCGACGAATTCTGGGTGCATATCGCCCCCGTTGACGCCGACAACGCCGTTGCGTTCGCGACCACGTCGATCCATTACACGGCCGACGGCGGCGCGACGTGGACGGAAGCCGTCAACGACGGCAACGCCTTCTTTAACGGCGGCGAGATGCTCGACGCCAACAACGGCTTCGTCGTCGGCGATTCGAAGGACGGCTCGAATTGGGACATCCGCCAAACGACCGACGGCGGCGCGACGTGGAACTCGGTAACCGCCGCGCTCGGCGAACAGTCCTGGGGCATCGTTCACGGCGAGTATTGGCTCGACGCGAACAACGGTTGGTTCTCGACGTGGGAAACCGAAGTCGTGAAAACCACCGACGGCGGTTTGACGTGGACGACCCACAACAACGCCATCCCCTCGTCGCACACGCGCATTCGTAGCTTCGGGTTTAAGGACGCCACGAACGGCGTCGCGGGAACGCAAGAGGGCGGCGTCGGCGTAACCGCCGACGGCGGCGAGACTTTTACGATCGTTGACGAGAGTATGAAATCGACCGCCGCTTCGAGTTTCAAGCGCGTGTACGTCGATTACGCGTTGGACAATATGTACGTCGCGGCGTGTAACGAGCGACTTTCGATCTCCCACGACGGTGGTATGAACTGGAGCGTGCTGAAAACGTTCGCGACCGACTACGTCTTCGAGAACGTCGATATGTACGAGACGACGAGCGGCGAAGTTCTCGGTTTCGCGGTCGCCTCGGGCGGCGCCATCGCGCGCATTACCTCCGCGACGCCGATCTACGCCTCCCCGACGGGAAGCCCCGGCGGCGACGGCTCCGAAGGCGATCCGTATAATATCGGTTCCGCCGACGACCATATGAGCGGCGGTAGCATCCTGTACCTGCTTCCCGGTACTTACAACCTGACCTCCGCCGATACGAAGTACTTCGAGCCCATCTACGACAACATCACCGTTATCGGTCTCGAGGGTCCCGAAAACACGATCATCGACGGCAACGGAACCGCCGACGAGTTCGGTCAGATGTTCGGCGCCTGGCACGTCGAAGGCATTACGTTCCAAAATTTCGCTTATTCCGACCAATGGAACGGCGACAACGCCATCTTCAAGTGCTACACGAGCACGAACGATTCGACGTTCGCCTCGCGCGTAACGAACTGCTACTTCCTGGACAACGGCTCGATGGGCTTTTGGGGAGGCAACAGCAACAACCTGCACCTGCAGATTGACAACTGTTTGATCGCCAACAACACCCCCGAGAGCTTCATAACCGCCGTATTCCGCGGCGTGCGGCTCTATAACAACACGTTCTATAACAACGTGGCGGAAACGAACTTCAACGATCGATCGGTTATTTCCTTCTGGAACTACGGCAACGACGACGCCCAAGCCGACCTGATCGCCTATAACAACATCATCGCCTACGACACGACTTCGACGTCGGGTAACGAAGGCGGTATCTTCGCCGCGAAGAACGACGATCCCGACGCGGGCGGCGCGAACTATTACGTTACGAACGTCTATTCGGGTCACAATCTCTTCCTCGACAACGTCGTTAACAACACGGAGTCGGGCGACTCGCTGACGGCGGTCTTGGGCGACGGCGACGAGAACAACCACTACTCCGACGGCGGCAAGATCGTCGGGATGGACCCGATGTTCAACGCCCCGGCTATGGGGTACTTCTACTTGAAGAGCGGTAGCCCGGCGATTGAGGCCGGTATGGACGTCGGCTTGCCGTACGACGGCGCCGCGCCGCACATCGGCGCGTTCGGTCCCGTGCCTATGGTGTACACCTCCCCGACGGCTTCCGGCTCGGGCGAAAGCATGGACGATCCCGGCGAACTCGGCGCGTTGCTCGCCGACGCGATGCCGTATCAGACCGTTTACTTCTTGCCCGGAATCTATCAGCCGACCGCGAAGGTCGTTCCGGACCAAAACCAACACCGCGGCTTGAAGTTGATCGGTATGAACGGCGCCCTCGAAACCACGATCGACGGACAGAGCAACACGCTCTTAGAGCTGATCGACCTCTACGAGGGCATGGAACTCGCCGGCTTCACGATTAAAGATATCGGCGACGGCACCTGGGAAAAAGATATCCTCAACTTCAACGGCACGGTTACCCCCGACGAGCCGATTAAGGTGCACAGCAACATCTTTACGGGCAACAACACCCGCGTTTTCCAAGGCGAGAACGGATGCGAGGGCGACGTTTGGTTCTATAACAACGTCGTTTACGAGAACGAAAACGTCTTCTTGCACGGTTCGTTCCGCGGCTTCAACATTATCAACAACACGTTCTATAGCAACGACTCGAAAGACGCGGATTTTGGTCCCGCTTGGATGGAGCCGTATCCGTTCAGCCAAGATTCGATGAGCATGGTCGTGAAGAACAACATCTTCTCGAACGATAGTTCCGCGAACGCGTATCTGATGGTCATTCGGACCGAGTCGTTCGACAACCCGGATATCGAGCTGATTACGCGCGCGAATATGTTCCACGAGGTCGGTTACAACGACGCGGCAACGAAAGCGCCGATCGAGTTCTGGGATAAGAACTCCTCGCCGACCGAGCTGACCGTTGATACCGCGGGCAGCTTTATTTACGCCGATCCGCTGTACGAGGCGCCGGAAGTGGGCGAGTTTACGCTTCTGCCGACGTCGCCGGCTATCGGCGCGGCGGTCGCGGTTCCCGAGATCGGCGTCGCCGGCGGTATGAACCTCGGCTGCTTGGTCACGGATCTGTTGCCCGCCGAGTTGGCGGCGCTCTCGGCGAGCGTATCCGACGGCAAGGTAACGCTTACGTGGAAGACGCACACCGAGACGAACGTGAAGGGCTTCGACGTCGAGCGGAAAGCCGACGGCGGTTCCTTCGAGAAGATCGGATTCGTCGGCGCGGCGGGAACCTCCGCGAAAGAACGGAACTACTCGTTCGTCGATAACGCCGGATCGGGCAAATACGCCTATCGTCTGAAAGTCGTCGATCTCGACGGCGCGTTCCGCTACACGAAGAGCGTCGAAGTTAATCTCGACGTCGTTACGGAGTACGCGCTCGAGCAGAACTATCCGAACCCGTTCAACCCGACGACGGCGATTACCTTCCAAATTCCGCAAGACGCGAACGTAAGCTTGACGGTTTACGACGTCTTGGGCGCGAAAGTCGCCACGTTGGTTGAGGGCCAAATGCAAGCCGGATCCCACCGGGTCGATTTCAACGCCTCGAACCTCGCCACGGGCGCGTATTTCTACCGCCTCGAAGCGGGAGACTTCGTAAGCGTTAAGAAGATGCTTCTGCTGAAGTAATCGGCTAAACGCGAGGCGAAACGCCTCTACGCGTAATTTGCCGGCGGGTTCCGACGAGGGGCTCGCCGGTTTTTTTATGCGCGCGCGGGAATTCCGCTTGCGGCTTGTTGCAATTATGAATTATTGGCGCTATTTTCTGTTGTGTGGCGAAACCATGTAACGTATATGGTATCGCTACCATACGTGAGCACAGGTTTTCACAATCAACGCGCCCCGACGCGGGGCGATATTCATCATAACTATGAAGGAGGAAGCGATGAGAAAAGCGCTTCTCATTACGGTTCTGTTCAGCGTCGGTTTGTTCGCCCAGGTGGTGGAAGAGCTGACGGTGACGGACGCCGGAAACCTTAAAGGTATTTCTATCACCGCCGACGGGGCGCTATGGCTTGGCGACGACGCCGGCAACGTTTTCAAGTCCGGCGATATGGGCATGAATTGGTCCAAGTTGACCGCGACGCCTCTCGCGCCGACCAACGGCGGAGCCGCCGTTATGTCGATAACGGGCGTCGATAACGGCGAGGCGTACGTCGCCACGTCCAACTCGGTCTTTCGGTTCCATACGCTCGGTCTTTCCAAGGATGAAGTGTTGACCGACGGCGCCGCTTGGTTCAACAAAGTCGAGGTTATGAGCAACGGCGACGCATGGGTGTTCGGCGACGACCCGGGCGACGGTAATTACGACATCCGCGTAACGACCGACGACGGCGCCAACTGGAACTCCCTCGCCACCGAGCCCGCGACGGGCGACGGATCGTGGGGATGGAGCAACGCCGTCTTTAAGTTTGACGACGACCATATGTGGTTCGGCACCAACTCCGACGACGTCTTCTACACAACCGACGGCGGCGCGACCTGGAGCGTTAGCGATATCCCCTCCGGCACCTACGCCCGTAGCTTTGCGTTTGCGACTACTACGACGGGCGTCGCGGGAACGCAAGACGGCACTTGCCTTTGGACGACCGACGGCGGCGCGACATGGACCGCCGCGACGACCAATCCCGCTTCGGGCGCCGGCAATCGCGTGTACGTCGGCGCCATCGGCGTCCACGATTTCATCGCCGCGGTTGGCGACAAGATCATCCTCTCGAACGACGGCGGAGACACGTGGACGGTTATTCACACCGAGACCGACGGCGAATCCTACGAGTACCTCGCCGTGGACGTGGCGGCGAGCGGCGTTTACACCGCCTATGCGGTCGCCTCGGGCGGCAAGCTGACGAAGGTTTCGGGCATCGGTTCGCCCGAGATGGTTCTCGATCTTACCTTCAATAATATGGATCTCGCCGATAGTTCGGCGTATAACCAGACGGTTGTCGAAGTGGTCGATCCCGACAACTCCGGCGGTGAATTCGACGCTTCCGCGCCCGCCGAAGGCGCGTACTCGTTCGACTTCGAGAACAAAGAAGATATGGTCGATACCGCCAATCCCGGCTATCTCTACATAGACGCCGACCCCAACTCGGCGGGCACCTTTAGCGCTCCTTCCTACGCGTACTCGATCTGGATTAAACCGATTAAGGAAGAGGAGCCGTACACGCAGATATTCGTGCTGAACACCGGCGCCGGTTATTGGGATGTCACTCATATGTTCCAGGCTGTTAGCGGTCGCCAATTCCGTTGGTCGATTCGCAACGAGCTTAACGAACAGGTGCAAATCTTCTCGCCCGCGAATTTCTACGAAGATAGCGTCTGGTATAACGTACGGATGGAGTGGAATGAAGGCGTTGTTGTCGTAGAGATTTTGGACCTATCCGGCAATACCCTTTGGAAAACCTGGGACGATACGTTCGAGGGACAATTGCCGAACCCGGGAATCTATCGTCTTCATATGGGCTTCACCGCCTATACCAACTATAATCCCGATCGCTTTTTCAACGGCGAGATGGACAAGGTGCAATACTGGAAAGGCGCCGGCTTAGATCTCGAGAAAACAGCCTCGCCGGTATTCGTTTCCGGTAATTCGATTACCTTCCCCGAAGGCGTCGAATATTCCTTCCAAGCTCTCGCCGAGGATAAGGACGAAGACGTACTCTCCTATACGTTTAGCGGCCTTCCGGCATGGCTTACGGATAACGGCGACGGCTCGGTAACGGGCACGGCGACCGATCCCTTGGAGACGGGAACCTTTACCGTTACCGCGGACGACGGCACGTACCAAATCCATCAAGAGGTTAGCTACGCGGTCGGCAGTGGTATGCTCTACGTAGCCACCGACGGCGACGACGGCACGGGCGACGGCACCATGGGCGCCCCTTACGCCACCATCGGAAAGGCGTTTAGCGAAATCGCCGCCGGCGGTCACGTTATCCTGATGCCGGGACGCCACGAGGCCCCGAACGATCTGAGCTGGCCCAACGTCGATGTTACGCTTCGCGGCCAAACCAACGCCGCCGAGTGCGTTATCGACGGCGCGAACCAATCGGCATCGCAGCTCTTCAAAGATCTTAAGAGCGGCGGCGTCGTTGACAGCGTTCGCTTCGTCAACTGCGCGGCGCCCGCGGGCGCGGACCAGTGGCGCGTTTTCCTATTTAACGCTCCCGCAATGGGCGCTCCGTTTACGGTGAAAAACAGCGTCTTTGATTCGTGCGGAAGCGCGACAAGCGGACAATCGCCAATGTTCGTCGGCGATAACGGCGCGGTGGATAAGGTGGACATTCACCACAACCTCTTCACCAACGGCGAAGGCCCGATCGTCGGTAAGAATTTGCGCGAACTCCGGTTCAACAACAATACCGTTGATAACTGGACCGCGGATCAGACATTTACCGACAACGTTATTCAGGTGTATTCTTACGCGCAAGATTTGATCAGCGCGCACATTTACAACAATATCTTCATGAATTGCGAGACCAAGGGCGGTACCAACGCAATCGCCAAAGTGTGGAGCGAGCAAGACGGCAGAGACGTCAAACTCTTTAGCGGTTGCAACTTGTTCTATAACAACACCGCGACCGACACGGTTGAGCCGTGGGTGAAAGACGGACGCGCCTTCTCCGAAGTCGATCAATACTATGCGGCGTATAACAAGAATGAGGATCCCGGTTTGACGGATCCCGCCAACGGCGACTACACGATCGCCGCGATGGGCAGCGCCGCGGTTGACGGCGGCTACGACGTCGGTTACGACTTTACCGGTTTCTTCCCCGACATGGGCGCGATCGAATCCGATTTCGTCACCCCCGTCGAGCTGACCACGTTCGAGGCGAAAGCCGGCGAGAACGCGGTTACGCTGAGCTGGGCGACCGGTTCGGAAGTCGAGAATCGCGGTTTCGCTATCGAGCGTCGCTATGAAGACGGCGACTTCGAGAAGATCGGATTCGTGGCGAGCGCGGGCGCGACCGGCGCGAACTACTCGTTCGTCGATCAAGCGGCCTCGAAAGCGGGCGTTTACACCTATCGCCTGAAGCAAATCGATCTGGACGGCGCGTTCCGCTATAGCCGTTCGGTGGAGGTCGAGGTTGGAACGCCGAACGAGTTCGCTCTCGATCAGAACTTCCCGAACCCGTTCAACCCCTCGACGACGATCCGCTACGAGTTGGCGCAAGACGTCCAAGTTAAATTGGCCGTTTACAACTCGATCGGCGAGCAAATCGCGACGTTGGTTAACGCCCAACAGGCGGCCGGTCGTTACGACGTAAGCTTCAACGCGTCGAGCTTCTCCAGCGGTATCTATTTCTACCGCCTCGAAGCGGGCGACTTCGTTGACGTAAAGCGGATGCTTCTGCTGAAGTAATTCCGTTGACGCGACGTAACCGAACCGTTACGTAATAGTAGCCGGCGGGCTCCGAAAGGGGCTCGCCGGTTTTTTTATGGCGAGCGCTATCCGAAGCGTAGGGCGCGCGAGATCCGCGGAGAAAGATTACGACGGTATGTCGGGTTTTTCACTATAGCGCCTCGGGTCGAGTTGTCGTAAATTCCCGATAGTCGGCGGAACGCGTTTACGGCGCGCCGCCTCGGTTTTGCTACGACGACAAGGAGACGATATGAAACGGACGATACTCGTTACATTACTAAGCGCGACCGCGCTCTTCGCTCAATCGGTGTATTATGTAAGCCCGACGGGCGGCGGCTCCGGCGCGAGCATAGACGACCCGACGACGTTCGGCATCGCCGAGGCGTCGATCACAAACGGAACCACGATCTACTTCCTCCCGGGAACCTATGTGTTTAGCCAAGCGGACACAAAATTCCTCACGCCCGGCGTGGTGGACGACGTCTCGCTTATCGGTTTGGCGGGACCCGATAGCACGATCATCGACGGCGACAACGTTTCCGACGAATGGGGCTACGTCTTCGACGGATGGCTCGTCGAGGGGTTGACGTTCCAACATTTCGCCTATTCCGATCAATGGAACGGGCAGAACGCCATCTTGCGCGCCTACGGCGACGCGAACGATTCGGCGCATGCCGCGCGGATTTCCAATTGCATATTCCGCGAAAACGGCGCGATGGGGGTGTGGGGCGGAAACTCCAACGATATGTACCTCGTAATCGAGAACTGCTTGATCGAGAACAACTCCCCCGAGAGCTTCCTGACGGGCGTGTTTCGTAGCGTCGCGATGATCAACAACACCTTTCACGGCAACACGGCAAATACGTCGGGCAACGACCGCGCGCTTGTTTGTTTTTGGAACTATGGAACGACGGATATGCGCTCCGATTTCCGGTTCTACAACAACATCGTCTCGGAGAACGCGACTTCGACCGACGACTATCTCGCCATTATGGGCGTGAAGAACGACGAACCGAACACCGGCGCCGACACGAGCAAAGCGAAGCTCTACGTCGGGAACAATCTCTTTTACGAGAACTATTATAATGCGACCCATCCCGCCGACTCGGTGAGCGTTCTCGACGGCGGCGAGGGAACGGCGGAACTCTACGACGAGGGCGGCTTAATCGTCGGCTCCGACCCGCTCTTCACCGACGCCGCGAACGGCGACGTTACCCTCCAAGCCGGCTCGCCCGCGGTGGGCGCGGGCAAGGGATTCCCGCAATTCGGAATCGCGGAGGGGACGGATATCGGCAGGATCGCCGACGACGGCTTGCAGCTCCGGCTCACTTTCGAGGAAGGCGCCGCGCCGCTCGTCGATTACTCGCCGCGCCACGTGGCGCCCGTCGCGCACAACGACGGGATAACCTACGTCGCCGACGACCCCGCCTCGGGCGCCTACGCCGCCGGCTTCCCCGCCGCGCCGAGCGATCCAAACGCGCCCGTCTATATCACGGTCGAAAATCCCGGCTTCGACGCGACGGGCGACGTCGCCTTTAGCGGATGGTTCAAGTTCGAGGGCGAGTTCCGACCCGACGCGCGATTGGCGCTCCTCGCGGGCGATTCGGAAGACCCCTCGACGATACTCGACGAGGCGGTCCTCTCGATCGGCGTCGCCTCCGAAAAGGGCGCCCTCTTCGCCGAATACGTCGGGGTCAACGGCGTCGTGCGGCTCGAAACGCGCGACAACGTCGCGAAACCGGGCGAGTGGCGGCGAATCGTTTACAAAAAATCCAACGACTTCGTTACGTTCGAGGTGAGAAACGAGAACGACGAGGTGATCACGAAGCTCTACGACGACGCGAGCGCGCCCGGCAACCCGATGATCGACGGTTCGTCCAATACACTCTATCTCGGCTGGGCGCTCAACGAGTCGGGCGATCCGCGCTTTTTTGCGGGGGATATGGACAACGTCGAACTCCGGAACCGCGCGTTTGTCGATTCCGCCGACCTCGCGGTTCCGCCCGTGATCACTTCGGCCGCCTCGGTCGTCGCGGGCGCGGGCGAGACCGTCCGCTACGAGGCGAACCATACGCACCAAAACGGATTGGCGACGACCTTCTCGTTCGCCGATCTCCCCGCGTGGCTTACGCTCGAGAACGACTCGACCGTCTCCGGAATCGCCGCCGTGAGCGGCTCGACGACGGAAACGGGCGTCTTTACGGTCGTCGCCGACGACGGGGAGCTGACCGACACGCTCCATGTGAGCTGGAAGGTCTATCCCGGAACGCTCTTCGTTTCGCCGACGGGCGCGCCGGACGGCTTGGGCGACGAGACCGACCCGCTCGATCTCGTTACGGCGTTCGCCTACGCGGGTCCCGGCGCTTCCTTGCGCTTGTTGCCCGGAACCTACGAGCTTACCGCCCCGATCTCGACCGAGGAGGCGAAGCACGCCGACCTCGAGATCCGCTCGACCGAGGGCGCTCTCGCGACCGCGATCGACGGCGGGGATTCGGTGAAGAAGTTTATCTCCGTTCGATCGGGAACGACGATCGACGGAATCGCCTTCCAACACTTCGGACCGGGCGACGAGCCGACTACGGGCAACATATTGATCTTCGAATCGGATTTCGATTCGACCAAACCCGCGACCGTAACCGGCTGCGTCTTCCAATCCAACACGACCCGCGCGATGTACGGCCTCAACGGATGCAAGGCGAAAGTTCTGGTTCACAACAATGTGTTCAAGAATAACGAGGATCGGATTATCGCGTCGGTCTTCCGAGAGGTGAAGTTCTATAACAACACGGTCTTCGGAAACAACGCGAACGACGACGAGCTTATTGAAGTCCGCTCGATCTTCACGTTGGAAGCCCGATTGGATATGAAGAATAATATTTTCTCGGACAACGTCGCGGCCACTACGCTCGCCTCCGCGGTTTCCGAGCAGGGCGGCACGCACACGATAGCGGTGGGGACGAAGAACATGTTCTCGGATAACGCGATCGGCGGCGGCGTCGTGGATTTCGATCCGAAGAACGGCACGCAAGACGTCGATACGACCTCGCCGTTCGCCATTATGGCCGATCCGATGTTCGAGGACGAGGCGACGGGTACGTTGACGCTCTTACCCGGCAGCCCCGCCGTCGGCGCGGGCGTCGAGATCGCGGAGATCGGCACGGGACCGAATCCGAACCTCGGCTGCTTAACGATAGATCTGCTCCCCGTCGAGTTGGCGGCGTTTTCCGCCGAGGCGACCGACGAGGGCGTGGCGCTGAGGTGGACGACGGCGAGCGAGGTTAACGCGCTCGGCTTCTCTATCGAACGGAGCTACGAGAACGGCGGATTCGCCGAAGTCGCTTATCTCGACGCGAACGGCGCCCAAGGCGGCGACTACGCGTTCGTCGATCGCGGCATAGAACGGGCGGGCGTTTATACGTATCGCCTGAAACAAGTAGATCGGGACGGCGCGTTCCGATACGCGGGCGCGGTCGAGGTCGAGTACGCCGGACCGCTTTCGTTCGCGCTGGAACAGAACTTCCCGAATCCGTTCAACCCGACGACGACGATCCGCTACGAGTTGGCGCAAGACGTTCACGTGAAGTTGGTCGTTTACAACTCGATCGGCGAGGAAGTCGCGACGTTGATTGACGGACAACAATCGGCGGGTCGCTACGACGCGAGCTTCAACGCGTCGAACTTCGCCAGCGGTATCTATTTCTACCGCCTCGAAGCGGGCGACTTCGTTGACGTAAAACGGATGGCGCTGCTTAAGTAATCCCGATTTACGCGACGTAACCGAACCGTTACGTAATAATAGCCGGCGGGTTCCGAAAGGGGGTCGCCGGTTTTTTATAAGTAGATGTTGCATCTATACTTTGTTTACCATATTTTCTTTGCTAGTGATGATAACGGTAACATTGCAAGGTGATTGTAAGGGGATATCATCGGCTCGATTGGAGCGCTTGGGGCTATGGAGGAATCCACGACAAGCACGCCGTAGTTATGCGCGGCAAAGGAACGCGATAGAAGAACGGGTAATCAACAGGCAATAAAGGTCGATCGGGCAGGAAGCTCGACGACAACCATCACAAAGAAGGAGGAAGCAATGAAGAGGACGCTTCTCATATTGGCGCTGGCGACCGCGTTCGTCTCGGCGCAGACTATCACCGACGCCGGTCTAACGGACGCCGATCAACTGAACGTGGTCGATATCGCCGACGACGGAGCGGTGTGGCTCGGAAGCGACGTCGGCAAATTGTACGTCTCCGCGGACGACGGCGCCTCGTGGACGGTGTGTCCGGATAGCGGCGGGGCGTTGGCGCCCACCTACGGCGGAACGTCAATTTATGGAATTCACGCCGTGAGCGCGGAGAAGGTGTACGCGCTTACCGCGAACGCCGTCTTCGAAAGCGGAACGCCCGTCGATACGACGTTCGTCGAAGTTCTTTCGGAGAACACGACATACTGGTTCAACGTGTTGTTGGGGATGGATAACGGCGATCTCTGGGCGCTGGGCGACAATCCCGGCGACGGCAATTTCGATATTCGAGTCTCGACCGACGACGGCGCCACGTGGAATTCGTTGGCGACCGAACCGGCGGAAGGCGGCGCATCCGGTATCGGCTTAACGAAGAGCGGATATCGGTTCGACGACGACCTGATCTTTTTCGGAACCAACAGCGACGAGTATCTTTTCACGACCGACGGCGGCGCGACCTGGACCGAAAACACGACGCCGGACGGGAACGCCGCGTGGAGCTTCGCCTTTAAGGACGCGAGTTCCGGCGTTATCGGCGGCGGCGACGGCAAGGTCTTTACGACAATCGACGGGGGCGCCACGTTAACCGACGCGACGACGTCGCCCAACGCCGGATCGGGCGAGGACGTCTTCGTCGTCCACGTAGCCGCGAGCATTTACCTTGCGGCGTGCGGCGACGAGATCTACCGCTCGACCGACGACGGCGACAACTGGACGTCGATTCACACGCAAGAAGACGCCGCGACGTATCAGAATATCGCGATCGCCGACGACGGCTCGAACTACGTCGCCTACGCCGTCGCGACGGGCGGCAAGTACACCAAGATAGAAGGCGAATTGCCCGCCGAGAAAGTTCTCGAACTCACGTTCGAAGAAGGCGCGACGCCGATCGTCGATTACTCGCCCGAAGCGAACACGGTGACCGTCAACAACGGACCCGTCTCCTACGTCTCCGACGATCCCGCTTCGGGTACGTATTCGTTGCAGTTTCAGGATTCCATCGCGCTCAACCCCTCGTACCTAACCGCGGTAAATCCGAAGTTCGACGCGACGGGCGAGTTTTCGGTTTCCTGTTGGGTTAAGTTCGAGGAGCAAATCATTCCCTTCACCCGATTCGTCATCCTCGCTCAGGACGTTGACGCGGCGGGCGCGTTGCACTATCAGCAGGCGTTCTATATCCGCACGAACAACGACAAGGGGCAACTCCGCGCTCAATACCGCGGACCGAACGCCGACGTGACGATCGACACGCGCGACCAAGCCGTGCGGGTCGGCGAGTGGTTCCAAGTCATATTCGAGTTGGGTCCCGAGCATGCGACGCTCGAGGTGCGCGACGCCGACGGCAATATGGTGACCAAGGCGTTCGACAACGCGAACGTGGCGGGCAATCCGATGAACGACGGCTCGCTGAACAAACTCTTCCTCGGTTGGGCGTTGAACGACTATGAAGGATACAACCGCCACTTCACGGGCGAGCTGGACGACGTCGAGTATTGGAACGGTCCGCATTTCGCGCTCGACACCGTCGCCCCGCCGGTAATCACCTCGATGGCGGTCTTGTCGGCGTTTGAAGGCGTGCCGGCGACGTACGCGGCGACGTACACGCATCAGAACGATCTTTCGGCGACGATCTCGTTCGAGAATCTTCCCGCCTGGCTTTCGCAAAGCGGGGACACGCTTACGGGCACGCCGCCCGTCACGGGTTCGCCGAGCGAGGGCGAGTTTCTCGTGATCGCCGACGACGGCTCCCTTACGGACACGCTCTTCGTCGAATACTCCGTCGCGATTCCCGAGACGCTCTACGC
Source organism: Ignavibacteriales bacterium (assembly GCA_014727845.1). Taxonomy (GTDB): domain Bacteria; phylum Bacteroidota; class Ignavibacteria; order Ignavibacteriales; family Ignavibacteriaceae; genus WJMR01. The sequence continues at coordinate 217 of WJMR01000034.1, read as the reverse complement.
GAGCCCCGACGGTTCGCCTTCGGGCGACGGCACGGAGACGAATCCGTACGACTTCGCCACCGCCGAGAGTATGCTCGAATCCTTCACGACGCTTATGCTACTGCCGGGAACTTACGAGTTCACCGACATCGACACGAAATTCTTCGACGCGGGACCGTCGGTCGAGAAAGTCTCGATTATCGGTCGCGACGGCGCGACGGAGACCGTCATCGACGGT
>WJMR01000260.1 GCA_014727845.1 Ignavibacteriales bacterium | reverse complement strand
AACTCGGATTCTTCCGCACCGACAACTTTGTGCTCATCGGACTCGCGGTCGTCGCGCTCCTCTTCATCTATTTTACGTTCCTCTTCTGCGGTCGGCAAAAATCCGCCAACCGCGAGCTCGAGGACGCCTACGCCGAGCTGGAGGAGGCGCAAGCGGGACAGAAGAACCACACCGCCGAGCTCGAAAAACTGCGCAAACTTAACGGCTCTTACGAGATGCAGATCGAGCACCTCGTGCTCACCGTCCGCGAGCTGGAAAAGGTGAACGTGGAGCTGGCGAAAAAGAAGAAATTGCTGGAGAAAAACCAGAACAAACTCGAAGAGCTGCAATCGCAGAAAGACGAAGTGCTCAGCGGCGTCGTCTCGGACATCACCAACCCCGCCGACGCGATCAGAGAGCTTATCGCGCTGCTGGAATCCTACGACTTGAACGCCACCGAGCAACGCGACGTCATCGAGTCGTTGATGCACTCGAGCTCGAACCTGATCAAGCTGGCGCAACGCATTTCGACGGTCGTCACTAAAGGCGCGCCGAAAACCAATCGCGCCGACGGCCCGATGAAATTGGCGCCCGCCTCGCTCAAGCCGATCATCAACGACGTGGTCAACAACAACATCGCCTACGCCGAGCGTAAGAACGTCGAGCTGATCAACAACGCGACGGTCGGTATGCCCGAAACAAACATCGACAAAGACGCGATGGCGCAGGTGATCGACCAATTGATCAACAACGCGGTTAAGTTCTCGCCGCCCGAGACGTCGGTCCGCGTTAAGAGCTATTTCAGCCCCGACAAGGTGGTCGTCGAGGTCACCGACAACGGCGTCGGCATCCCCGAGGACGAGTTGCCGCGCGTCTTCGAAAAAGGCGTCACGCTCTCCCCGCAGCCGACGGGCGACGAAGCCAGCGCCGGAGTAGGGCTATACGAGGCGAAGAAGATCGTGGATAAACATCGCGGCAAAATCTTCGTCAAGAGTCGTCAAGGCGTCGGCACCAGCTTCATCGTCGAGCTGCCGCGCGAGGGCGAGGAATAAGCCGAGCCAACGTCGATCGACGATTTCAAGCGGGCGCGCGTCGCCCGCTTTTTTTATTAGAGCCCCGTCGATTGCTATTGCGTCGGAACCCGCCTCTCGGTAAATTGATAGGTTATGAAAACGACGCCTTTCCTAAAGATGAACGGCGCGGGCAACGATTTTGTCGTAATCGACGAGGCGTCGTTCGTGGAACTCGATCCGAGCGCGGCGTTCCGTCGAGCGCTCTGCGATCGTCGCCGAGGCGTCGGCGCCGACGGGATACTCGTCGTCGGACGCGACGATGACGCGGATTTTTCGGTGGCGTTTTATAACGCGGACGGCGAGCCCGGCTCGATGTGCGGCAACGGCGCGAGGTGCGCGCTTCGATTCGCCCGCGAAGTCGGATTCGTCGAAAGAGCGCGCGTCGAGTTCCTTTTTGGAAGCGAGCGGATCGTCGGCGAAATCGAGGACGTCGCCCGTCCCGCGGTCTCCCTCCCCGATCCTTCGGGCGTCCGCTTCGGCGACGAGATCGAGATAGAAGGCGCCCGGCTATCCGCCGACTTCGCCGACACGGGCTCGCCCCACGCCGTCTTCGACGTCCGCGAGATCCGCGACGTGAACGGCGAAACGATCTACGAGCGAATCGAGGAAATCGACGTCGAACGCATCGGAGCGATCCTTCGAAATCACGAGCGATACGGCGCCGAGGGCGTCAACGTCAACTTCGTCGAGCGACGCGGCGAGGGACTTGTTATCCGCACGTTCGAGCGCGGCGTTGAAGCCGAGACGCTCGCCTGCGGAACGGGCTCGGCGGCGGCGGCGGCTATCCGCGCGTTGCGGGAGAACATCCCTTCCCCCGTCTCGCTTCTCACGCGCGGCGGCGACCGACTGACGATACATTTTACGCGGAACGGAGATCGAATAGCGCGCCTCCGTCTGCGGGGACCCGCGGCGATCAACTTTCGCGGGGAAATAGACGCGACATTTATTGAACGGAGACACTAATGAGCAAAGCGATGTTCGTCGTGAACTACGAGATCGACGAGGCGAAACGCGAGGACTATCTCGCTTCCATTAAAGAATATAAATCGCTCATAGCCGCCGACGGCTTGGAGCGATACGACGTGTACGCACTCAAGGGCAACCCGAACGCCTTCCGCGAGGTTTTTGAATTCGCCGATCGCGAGTCGTTCGAGAATTTCGACGACTGCGACGACGAACGCGTCAACGTGTTGGTGACGAAAATGGAGGGATTGAAGAAGCCGAACACAACGAAGCTCGAAACCTTTTTTGAGTTGGACGTGTAGGCGGATCCGCGATGCACGAATACGTCGGCTCGCTCCACATCCACACCACCTATTCCGACGGCACGGGAACGGTTAAGGAAATCGCCGCCGCCGCCGAAGAAGCGGGGCTGGATTTCATCGGCGTGACCGACCACAACACCCTCCGCGCCAAACGCGAGGGGGAGGAACGCTTCTTCGGAAAAACGCTCGTTGTGGTGGGCGCGGAACTCAACGATAAGAGTAATCGCAACCACTACCTCGCCTTCGGCGTCGAGGATACTTCTTCGACGCGCGTCCCCGCCGCCGAATACGTCCGCGCGGTTAAGGAACAAGGGGGGATCGGCTTTACCGCGCATCCGCACGAGAAGCGAAGCTCGATGAAGGAGCACCCCCCCTATCCGTGGACGGCGTGGGACGTCGAGGATATCCACGGAATTGAGATTTGGAACCATATGTCCGAGTGGATGGAGAACCTCACCGAGCGCAACAAATACCAGTCGTTCGTGCATCCGCTCCGCACCATCGTCGCTCCACCGAATGAGACGCTCGCCAAATGGGACGAGCTCGCCCGAAAGCGCCCGACGCCCGCGATCGGCGGCGTTGACGCGCACGCGCACAAAGTAAACCTGCTCGGATTCTTCACCGCCGAAGTGTTCTCGTACAAGGTGCTGTTTAAGTCGATCCGAACGCACATACTCGCCGACGAGCCAATTACGCCGACGCGCTCGAAACGCGGCGCGGAAAAGGCGGTCGGGACGGCGCTACGCGCATTGGGCAAAGGAAGCTCCTTCGTCGCAAACTACTATCACGGAGACGCGCGCGGCTTTCGCTTCTTCGCCGAAACGGGCGGCGCCATCGTCGGGATGGGGGACGACGCCCCGATCGAGGGCTCGGCGAAACTCCGCGCCCAAACGCCCGGCGTCGTCTCCGAACTCCGTCTCCTCCGAGACGGGAAGGAAATAGAACGCGTCGAGGCGGACGAACTCGAACGCGACGTCCGCAAACCCGGCGCCTACCGCGTCGAAGCGCGACTCGAGGGTAAAGCATGGATTTACTCAAATCACATCCGGCTCGGTCTATAGTTTTTTCTCCCAATCAAATTTATTATAATTGTAGTCTTGTAATTTTCCAATCTCATAGGTTCGACAATGCCCAAGAAACAGAAATCGTTTTCCCGTAAGGAAATTCGCGAAGACAAATTAGTAACTTTCTACTATAAATTT
>WJMR01000259.1 GCA_014727845.1 Ignavibacteriales bacterium | reverse complement strand
CTCGGGAACGATCGGCGATCTCCCCGTCGAGTTCGTCCTGATCCAAATCGGCGACGGCGAACTGACGGGCTACTACGTTTCGGCGAACGACCGCGATAATCCGCGACACTTGCAAGGGAGCTACGACCCGACGATGCGGAGGATCTACCTCGCCGCCTACGACGATAAAGGCGCGCAAGTCGAGGAGTTTGAAGGGGAGATTTGGGATAATTCGATTACGGGATACGTCTATCAATATCCGCGCACGGGCGTCTCGGACGCGTTAGAGATCGTCGCGAGCGGTCGGACGTGGGAAGGAGACCCGCGCGCCGAAACGCTCCTCGAGATTGAGACGTACTTCGCCGCCTACTCGGCGTCTTTGCTCGAAGGGGACCCCGAGGCGCACGTCGCGCTCTACGCCGACCCGACGCGCTTCCTCTCCGAAAAGAAGCTCGACCGCGCCGCGCTTACCAAGATCGCGAACGGCTTCTTCGAGAAATACACCACGCTCGCGCATCGCTTCGATCTGCTCGCGTGGGAGCGCTTCGAGAACGGAAAGATCGACGCGTTCGTCGCCGAGACGCACGAAACGCGGGAGACGGCGACGGGGACGACGGCGTACGAAACAACTTATAAATGGTTCGTCCTCGCCCCCTCCGAAGGGGGGCTCGTCGCCGAGCGCCAAGCGTTTTACATCCCCAACCCCGAAGGCGAGTGGGCGGGCGGCGGCGACGGCGACCTAACGATTACGAACTACACCGACGAGACGTTCGACTTCCGCCTGACGGCGTTTTGGTATAATCATCTCAACGACAACGTACACACGGGGGAGGTCGAGGGCACGGCGCACCGTTCGGGCGCTCGGTTCGTGTTCGCCTCCGAGGAGGACGAGGAGTGCGCGCTCGCCTTTATCGTGGGTCCCTCCGTGATACACGTGGAGCAGACGGGGTTGTGCCCCTTCTACGCGGGTATGAACGTGCGGTTCGACGGTACGTATTATCCCGCCCCCGGCCGATGATCTAAAAGCGACAATAAAAAAGGAGACGCGCTCGGCGTCTCCTTGTATCCCCCGTCCGGAGCGGACGGCGCCGGGGCGAGGCGCCGCCTTGTTCTCTCTCCTTACCTACCGACGTTTCCGTCGGTCGTCGTCTCGCTTGTCGTCTCGGCCGCTCCTCGAGCTCGAACGGGCGTCTTGTCGGTTCGAGCCGTTGCGGGAGCGGAGATCGCTTTGGTTGTCGCGGGAGTTCCGCGAGTCGTTCCGATTAACGCGCCCGTCGTTCCGATTAGTGTCGCGCGTGTTGGTTCGATTATCGACGCCTCGATCTTCCTCGCGGCGGGGAGTCGTGCGCACGTCGTGGCGTCCGCCGCTCGGGCTGTGATTATCGCGATCCAGGTCTCGAGTCCGACCGTCGTCGATCCGACCGTCGTTCCGATTATTGTCGCGGGAGTTCCGCGAGTCGTCTCTTGTATTTTGCCGCGTATCGTTTCGGCTATTATTGTTTCGTACGTCCGCGTCGCGTCCGGCGTCTCGATTATTTCTTAGGTCCGCGTCGCGGTTATCGTCGCGCGTTTTCGCGTCGCGATCGTTTCTCAAGTCGTCGTCGCGGTTGCCGCGATCGTTTCTCGCGTTCGCGTCGTCTCGTCCGGAAGGTCGCTCGGCGCGCCCTCGGTCGATATCGTTGCGGGTAACGCCCACCCGGATGCGATCGCCGGAATCGTCAAGTGAGGAGCTTCTATCGGCTTGGCGGAACCGGTAATCGACGTCCCGACGATCGTTCCGATCGGGCGTGGCGACTCGTACGCGGTCGTCGGAGATCCTGACGCCGCCTCGGTTGTCGCTTCGTTCAAATTCCATGTCGCGGGTCTTTACGCGCACGCCGGAGCGGCGGTAAATCTCGTCCGGCTCGACGCCGACGTTGCGGTATCTGCCGTCGCCCGCGTCGTAGTAGTTCGTGCGGTATTTGGTGTTCGAGAAGACGTAGGATTTCCTACTCGCGGGCACATAGTAGTGGCGGACGTTCACGTGGTGGAAATGGTGGACTTCCACAAAGTGCCAGTGGCGATAGTGCACGGTGTAGCCGCCGTAGTGCGCGCGCCCTACTCGGGCGTAGGGGGAAAGCGGCGCCCAACCGATGTAACCGCCGTCGTATCGCCACTCGACCCACGCGGGCGCCCACTCGTAATCGGGTACCCAAATCCAGCCGTAGTAGTCGTCGTAGTGCCAGCGACCGTAGTGATAGACGATATGACCGTAGGGTTCGCGGCTATCCCAATACCATCCGTAGGAAGTATGGAGCCAGCGTCCGTCGGCGTAGGGCGTCCACGAGCGGCTATAGACGCGAGGTTTCCAGACGACCAAACCGCCGCGCATTTCAATCCACGCGCCGTAGGGCGAGAGTTCGGAATAGAAGTATCCGAACGACGGACCGCCATACCGATACGCGTGCGTTTCGTTCGTCGCGTTCAGCGTCGTCGCGTTAACGGTCGTCGCGTTCAGCGACGTCGCGCTCAATCCGAGCGTCGCGACAAAGGCGAGGAAGAATACTTTCGTTTTCATGGCATGGCTCCTTTCCATTTGCCCGTTATGATACAAATCCGGCGCCAAAAACAAAGGGCGTTTTTCGGGGATATTTACACATTTCGGCGCCGATGAGCGTCCATTATTATGGACATGGCGTATCGTCTAACGGACGAGGGAGGTCATCCCGACTCGTCGGGACCCCGCCTTCGGCAAAAGGAACCGGACGAGCACCGCGAGAGAGGTCATCCCGATCTGTCGGGACGCCCGCCTTCGGCACAAGGAACTGAACGAGCGTAGCGTGTGAATCCCGACTTGTCGGGACCCTTTGCTCCCGTTGGTCGGCGACCCCCTTGACAGGGGGGTTAAGAGATTAGGAGCGCCTCGTATCTTTTCAGCCCCCTGTTAAGGGGGCGGCGTAGCCCCGACGAAGGAGGGGCGAAGCGGGGGTTCTCTCGCGGAGCGACGAGCGCCGCGAGCGGGGGTTCTCTCGCGAGGCGCCGAGCGTAGCGAGCGGGGGTTCTCTCGCGAGGCGCCGAGCGTAGCGAGCGGGGGTTCTCTCGCGGGGCGCCGAGCGCCGCGAGCGGAGGTTTTCTCGCGGGGCGCCGAGCGCCGCGAGCGTGATAGCGCTTGCCGCTTGATCAAATCCGACAAATCTCGTAGTTTTGTGACGGCATTAATAATCGAACGCGTCGTTTATGCGACCGGCGTTGAATCCGGCGCCGCGAAGAGGGCGCGCCAACTTATTCAAATCCAAACATCCGCAAATGAGAGACGGCTTCGACCGCGGGCACGATCTCGCCCAGCGTTTGGCGAAAGATAAAATCCGCTTTGTTAACGAGAACCTTCGCTACCTCCGAAAAGGCGACCGAAAGGGCAAGCACGAAAAAGCCCTGCGCCAGTTTACCGATATGGCGGAGCGTAACGAGCGCTTCAGCCCCAATCAGCTTTCGTATGTGGACGGTTTATACGAGAAGACGATGAAGGGCGCCGGCTTGCCGTCGGTCGGTCAGAAGTTCGACGTCCGTAAGCGCTATTAGCGCCGCCGTCTCGTTCTCCCCTTTTCCCCTCCCCGACTCGCGAAAAAACGCGCTCCGCGTCTCGCGTTCGTTGCGCTTTGCGCGGCGTTTTCCTATGTTAAAATCGTGTTACGCGTTACTCGCTCCGCCACAGGGACGGAGCCGATCCGCTCATTCATTTTGAACCAAGGGGCGACCTATGGCTACCACCAAAGAAGAAGCGCTACGCTACCATAGCGAAGGAAGAAAAGGTAAGATCGAGGTGATCGCGACGAAGCCGTGTTTCACTTCGCGCGAACTCTCGCTCGCCTACACGCCCGGCGTCGCCGAACCGTGTCGGGACATCCATAAAAACGACGACGACGTGTATAACTACACCGCGAAGGGCAATCTCGTCGCCGTCGTCTCCAACGGCACCGCCGTGCTCGGATTAGGCAACATCGGTCCGCACGCCGGCAAGCCCGTGATGGAAGGCAAGGGCGTCCTCTTCAAACGGTTCGCGGATATCGACGTCTTCGACATAGAATTGAAAACCGAGGACGCGGACGAGGTGATCAGGGCGGTGCAACTGCTCGAGCCGACGTTCGGCGGCATCAACCTCGAGGATATCAAAGCGCCGGAGTGCTTCGTCATCGAGGAGAAGCTCAAAGAGACGCTGGACATCCCCGTCTTTCACGACGACCAGCACGGCACCGCGATCATCTCGTGCGCCGCGCTGCTCAACGCCGCGGAGCTGGCGGGCAAGAAGCTCGGCGACGTGCGGGTGGTCGTCTCCGGCGCGGGCGCTTCGGCGATCGCCTGCTCGAATCTCTACGTTCTCGCGGGCGTGAAGCGAGAGAACATCGCGATGTTCGACTCGAAAGGACACATCTATAAAGGACGCGAGCGCGTCAACGAATACAAAGCGCAATTCGCTCAAGAGAAGCCGTTCGACTCCCTCGCCCACGCGGTCGAGGGCGCGGACGTGTTCATCGGTCTCTCGCAGCCGAACGTGCTGACGCCCGACATGGTCAAGACGATGGCGGCAAAGCCGATCGTCTTCGCGATGGCGAATCCCGATCCGGAAATCACCTACCCCGAGGCGGTAGGCGCGCGCGACGACATTATTATGGCGACGGGCAGAAGCGACTATCCGAACCAGGTCAACAACGTCCTCGGCTTCCCGTTCATCTTCCGAGGCGCGCTCGACGTCCGCTCGAAGGCGATTACCGACGGGATGAAAATGGCGGCGGTTAAGGCGCTCGCCGACTTGGCGCGCGAGGAGGTGACCGACCAAGTGATGAGCGCCTACGGCGGCGACGAGTTCGAGTTCGGTCCGAATTACATTATTCCGAAACCCTTCGACCCGCGCGTTCTCTGGAAAGTCGCGCCCGCGGTCGCGAAAGCCGCCGTCGAGGAGGGCGTGGCGCGCAAGCCGATAGAGGATTGGGGCGCCTACGAGGAAGAGCTGAAAGAACGGCTCGGTTATTCCACCGCCGTCGTCCGCTCGATGGTCGCCAAGGCGCAGAAGAGGCCGAAGAAGATCGTCTATCCCGAAGGGGAAGAAGAGAAGAT
>WJMR01000258.1 GCA_014727845.1 Ignavibacteriales bacterium | reverse complement strand
GCGCAGGATAATGAATAATAAAAGACGTCTCGATAGGATACTAGACGAATTCCCTGAACATTCGCTCGCTTGCTCTTATATTGATAGAAAGAAAATTATCGGCGCAATAGACAAACTCTTTAAAGCCACAGTATTAAACCCCGACACGGAAATGGCAATGGGAAGACTCTTCATTGGATATCCGCTAATTGCTTTCCTCAACAAGTTTGATCTTCATCACAAATAACAATTTAAACCGACTTTGATTTTTGTTTTTTATAGAGAAAGGTTATATTTGCTTTGTATTAAATGGAGGAATGAAGCGCCATGAAAAAAGACAACAAACACCGAAAGAGAAATAAACCGATTTGGGCTACCCCTTCGTTTTCGATTCTTGCTTTTGAAAAAACGAGCGGACCCGATGGAGGTTTCACCGACGGTAATTTAACGCAATCCTCAGTTACTTAGCGACCACTCCGCGTTAGGGCGCGGCGAAACAACGTAACGCAAACTCGCCTCCTCACATAAACGATCACGCGCGCTTTCTCCTCAAGGCGCGGAAGCGGCATAGCGAAGTCGTATGATTGCCTATCGGAATCTTTCCATCTTTACCAAGATTTTCGGCTTCTCTATCACGCTTCTCGCTTTCCTCGCCGCGGTGGCGGCGTTCTCGTTAATGGAATCCAACGCGCTGGACGAGCGCGACGCCGCGCGCCGACTCGAGATCACACTCCATCAAGCGCGAAACGCCCAAGCGAGCTTCTTCGCCTCCCGGGACCTTCTCTTCGAGGAGAAATTCCGCGACGAGATCGACGCCTTCCGTAGCGTCCTCGATGAATTTGACGACGCCCCCGCAATCGATACGATTACCGCGCGCCTCGCGAAATACGAGACGAATTTTAACGCCGCTTACGACGCCACCGTCGAACGCGGATTGAACGAGAACCTCGGCGCGGAGGGCGCGCTCCGCGAGAGCGTCCACGAAATCGAGGAACTCGTAAAAGCGGCGAACCAGCGCGACGTGTTGATCGATATGCTCCAAGCCCGCCGCTCGGAGAAGGATTTTATCATGCGCCGCGATCGGAAATACGTCGATCGCGTCCGCGCCGCCGTCGCCGCCCTCAAGGAACATACGCGCGCCTCCCCTCTTCCCGGGGCTACGAAGGAACGCATCTTCTCGCGCGCCGACGACTATCTCGCCAACTTCATCCGCGCCTCCGAACTCCTACAAAAACAGGCGACGCTTATCGGCGAACTCCGCGTCTCCGCCGACGCCGCGGACGCGGTCATACGACGCCTCGTACACGAGACCGAGCGCGCCGCCATAGGATACCGTCGCGCTTTGCTGATCGCCGTGGCGATCTCGTTGGCGTTGGGTTTGCTCGCCTCGCTCCTTATCTCGCGAGCGCTTTCCTCCCCGATTCGCAAATTACAACTCTCCGCCTCGCGCGTTTCCGAAGGCGAGTACGACGCCAAAGTGGATTACGAGGCGAAGGACGAAATCGGCGAACTCGCCGAAGCGTTTAATAAGATGACCGGACACATCTTACGCGGCGTCGAGGAGATCCGAGAGAAACGCGCGGAAGCCGAACGCGCTTCCGCCGCGGCGGAGGAAGCGAAACGAGTGGCGATCGAACAGAAGGAATACATCACGGGAAGCGCCGCCCAAATGCGCGCCGCCATCGATCGATTCGCCGAAGGCGACCTCACCGTTCGGCTCGAAGTCGCCGACAAGGACGATATGATCGGGGAACTGTTCGAGCGCTTCAATTACGCCGTCGATAACGTCTCCGAGATGTTCGCGACCGTCCGCCGCGCCGCGGATTCCGCCTCCCGAGCGGGCGAGGATATCGCGCTCGCCTCGCGCGACATCGCCGAGGGATCCAACCGGCAACGCGAGACGGTGAACGCGACGGTCGAATCCGCCTCGAAAATCGCCGCCATTATCGTCGGCGCCTCAAACGACGCCGCCGACGCGACGAAACGCGCTCGCGAGGCGGGCGACGAGGCGCAAAAAGGCGGCGCGTCGATCGAGCGCTCCAACGACGGCGTGCAAGCCGTCGCCGACGTCGTCGTCAAAGCCGCCGACGCGATCGAGCGTCTCGGCGAAGGGGGCGAACGGATCGGCGCCATCGTCTCGACCATCAACGACATCGCCGACCAAACCAACCTCCTCGCGCTCAACGCCGCCATAGAAGCCGCCCGCGCCGGCGAGCAAGGGCGCGGTTTCGCCGTCGTCGCCGACGAAGTTCGCAAACTGTCCGAACGCACCGCCTCGGCGACGTCCGAAATTGCAACGATGATCGAGAATATTAAACGCGTCACCGCGGACGCCGTCGCCTCAGCGCGCGAGGGCGTCGAGAAAGCCGAAAGCGGAAAGCGTCTTTCCGAAGAGTCGAGTCGTTCGCTTCGACGAATCATCGCCGCCGCGAGGGACGCCGTCGAAACCATCGATCGCGTCGCCGACGCCGGAGCCAAACAATCCGACGCCGTCGCCCAAATCGAGTCCTCCCTCGTGTCGCTCGGCGAGGACGCTTCGGGATACGCCGATAAAGCCGCCGACGTCGAGCAAGCGGCCGTCCTGCTCAACGAAACCACCGCCGAGCTCCGACGCGCCATTGCTAAATTTACGACGGATAGATAATTTGCCGCGTTTTGTTTTTACCTCCGTTTTCGGCATGTTGATCATCCACCGTTCTTTAAACCACCGACACCAACCACCACCAGGAAGGAGCGCGTTATGAAGAAAGCGCTGAAAATCGCCGCGCCAATTCTCGTCGCCGCGTTGTTCTACGGCTGCCCGTATTCGGCGGACGTCCCGATCTCCGATCCGAGCTTGAACCTCCCCGCCGACCTCATCGGCAAATGGGCGGCTCCGGACGACGAGACCACCTATTACCAAATCACCCGCACGACCGACGCGAAAGCGAAGATCGAAGAGTATTCGCTCGACGAGAACGGCGAAGACACCGACGGCCCGACCGTGTATGAAGCGCACGTTTCGGAAGTCGAGGGCGAAAAATACATCAACATCTTCGACCCGTCGATGGACTCCTACTATCTCTATAAGATGGAGTTGACCCCCGCGAGTCTGACCCTCTACCCCGTCACCGACTATATCGAAGAGTCGTTCAGCTCGTCGGATAAACTGAAGGCGTTCATCGCCAAATACCAACACCTCAGTTTCTTCTTCGGCGGATCGAGCGAATACGAGAAGAAATAGCTTCCCTCTTTTCCCCTAAAAAAAGCCGAGCGTCCCGCGACACTCGGCTTTTTCATTTCTCGGATTCCCCTCGCGCTATCGGAAGTCGGCGATCGTCTTCGCCGCCGCGTCTCGATGAACGACGAAGCAGAGCGTCTTGAGCTTAACGTAGTCGAGGTGATAGAAGTAGTATCCCTTCCACTCGCCGTTGAACGCCGAGGACATCGAGTCCTTGATAAGGAACCACTCCCCCGCCTCGTTCTCCGTGTATCCGACAAGATGCACGAGGTGGTCGTCCTTCGAGGACTTGTTTTCGATTCGGAATTGCCGCGCGTTCGCGTCGATGAATTCCGAGGGGATATCGTAACTCGGAATCACGGCCGCCGAGAACTCGCCGTCAAGCCCCGCCTCGGAGACGTCGCCGTCGAGACACACGGTGTTGCCGTCGCGGATCGCTTGGCGTATCGTCTCGACGAACTCCTCGAACGTCGCGTTATAGTAGTCCTCGCTCTTGCGCCAGTTGTCGATCTGTTTGTAGCGCGCGTATTCGTCGGCGGGATGCGCGAGCGAGGAGATCACGCTCACGTAATCGTCGGCGTCAAGTTTTAGGTGGTCTTCCGCAAACGATCGAGGCGTGTACGTCTCGCCCTCGAAGGCGAACTCATCGGGGGGAGCGGTCATATACTTGTCGAGGATGGCGCGAACCGTTTCTACGACGGCGCGCTCGTTCCACGCGTTGGCGCGCTTCACGCCGTCGAGGTAGGTCTCCAGCTCGGGAAACATCTTCTTGGAGTGGTCGTAGAACGGCTGTGCCGGGAGGAGCCCGTCGTACGCGGCTCTCGGCATAGCCCCGTACTTCTTATAGACGCGCAACACCGCGTCGGAAAGCGACCCTTCCGCGAAGCGCGACTCCCCGCGCGTCCGCACGAACTCCCGCGCCTTCTCGACGTATTCCCAATACACGAAGTACATCTCCGAGAGTTTCGTCTCCGTTCCGTGCAGTCGCTTCGCCTCGGATTCGAGATACGACGTCGTCGCGAACGCCCAGCACGTTCCCGTTCGCCCTTGCGAGACGGGGTCGGCGCGCCACACGCTCGTAAAGTCGTCGGGCGAGCTCGGAACGGCGACGTTCTCGAAATCCACTTTGAAGACGAGATTCGAGTCCTCCTCTTCCTCAAGATATTCGTCGGCGCGCTCCTCAATTTGTTCGTAAAAAGGATTCTCGTGCTTTTTAAATACCGCCTTATCGGGTTGCGCCCACGCGAACGAGGCGGCGAATAGAATAAGAACGGATAATAACAAACGCATAGTATCGGCTCCGAGTGTTGGTTGGAAATCGACGCGACGCCGCGCCGAACGCGAGTATCGTCAAATTACAAAAGCGAGACGCCTCGCGCAAGCGACCGCCGGTCGTCGAGGTTTGTTGCGCGTCTTACGAATAGAGACTAAATTAAACGTTTGTTTTGCCGGCGAAACGAAAGCCGACGCGCTCGCGACGCCGGACGAATTGGGCGCGACATACGTTAACCGAGAGAGGAGCCAAGAGTGGTCGTTGTAATGGAAAGCGCCGCGGCGGAAGAAGCCAAACGCGCGGTGATCAACAGACTGGAGGATTACGGATTCGAAACGCACGTCTCGACGGGCGTTCATAAAACCATCATCGGCGCCATCGGCGTCAAGGCGGATTTCGACACGCGGGAGATCGCGGTAATGAACGGGGTGGCGGACGTCTATCGCGTCACCGATCCGTTTAAACTCGCGAGTCGCAACTTCCACGTGGATAGCACCACCGTCAAGATTAAGGACGTCGAGATCGGCGGAGACGCCGTCGCGATGATGATCGGACCCTGCTCGGTCGAAAGCGAGGAGCAAGTGTTCGAGCTCGCCGATGTCGTCGCGAAATCCGGCGCAAAGATCCTACGAGGCGGCGCCTTCAAACCGCGCTCTTCCCCGTACTCGTTTCAAGGGATGGGCGAGGAGGGATTGAAACTCCTCCGAGCCGCCGCCGACAAGCACAATCTGTTGGTGATCACCGAAGTGATGCAGATTGGCCAGATCGATCTTGTCGCCAAGTACGCCGACATCCTCCAGATCGGAGCTCGCAACATGCAGAACTTCGCGCTCCTCAAAGAGATCGGCGCCTCGAAGGTTCCCGCGATGCTTAAGCGAGGTCTCGCCGCCACCATCGAGGAGTGGCTGATGTCCGCCGAGTACATTCTCTCGCAAGGCAACAAGGACGTCATTCTCTGCGAGCGCGGCATTCGCACGTTCGAGAAATACACGCGTAACACGTTCGACCTCTCGGCGATTCCCGTCGTCCACAAGAAGAGCCACCTCCCCGTCGTCGCCGATCCTTCGCACGCCACGGGCTTCCGCGATCAGGTGCCCCCGATGGCGAGAGCCGCGGTTGCCGCGGGCGCGGACGGATTGATGATCGAGATTCACGGCGATCCGAGCAAGGCGCTTTCGGACGGACCGCAATCGCTCTACCCGCAAGACTACCTCACCCTCGTCGAGGAGTTGCGCGTCATCGCCAAAGCCATCGGCAGAAAGATCTGTTGCTAACGCCCGACTATGCCGAACGCCGCGTCACATAAGGACGTCGAGACGGTCGCCATCGTCGGGCTCGGCCTCATCGGCGGCTCGATCGCCAAAGCGCTGAAGCAAACCGACGCGCCCCCCCGTCTGCTCGGCTACGATCTCGAGGAGACGTTGCGCGCGGCGGCGCGAGACGGCGCGATCGACGAGGCGATCGGCTCGATCGAAGACGCCGCCGAGGCGGACGCGATTTTCCTTTGCCTTCCCGCCGACGCTTCGCTCGAGGCGATGCGAACGCTCGCTCCGATTATGCGGAAGGGCTCGGTCCTCACCGACGTCTGCGGCGTCAAGAGCCGACCCGAGAACGTGTGGGCGACCGTCGGCGATCCCGACGCCTACGTCGGCGGGCACCCGATGACGGGCAAGGAGCGAGGGGGATACGACAACAGCGATCCCCTCCTCTTCGAGAACGCCGTCTATATTCTTTCCTCGCGCGCTAAGAATTCTCCCCGCGCGCCGGTCGTCGTTTCGCTCGTCGAGCGACTCGGCGCCCGCGTCAAGTTCCTCGACCCCGACTTTCACGACCGCGTCGTCGCCAACCTTAGCCATATGCCGCAGCTCCTTTCGGTCGCGCTGATGAACGGCGTGGCGGCGAACGACGAAGACGGCGCTATGCTCGACTTCGCGGGAGGCGGATTCCGAGACATGACCCGCATCGCTTCAAGCGACTTCGACGTCTGGGAACCGATAGTGCGCCTCAACAAATCCGAGATCCTTCGCGCCTTTGGAATACTTCGCGACGAGCTTGACGAAGTCGAACGGATGATTGTGGAGGATCGCTTCGAGGCGCTGAGCGATCGCTTCGAATCCGCGAGACGCAAGCGCGACGAGATACCAAAAAACGCCAAGGGCTTTCTCAAACCGCTCCACGACATTTACGTATTCGTGAAGGATCGCCCCGGCGTGCTTCACAAGATCACCCACGTCCTCGCCGAGCGAGGCGTCAACATTAAAGACATCGAACTTCTCAAGTTTCGCGAGGGCGCGGGCGGCACGTTCCGGCTCTCCTTCGACGATAAACGCGACGCCGACATCGCCGCCGAACTCATTCGCGACGCCGGCTTCGCCACCAAGTAGCGTTATGAACAACCGCAAACCCCCGTTCGTTGTCGCGAACGTTCCCGAGACGGCGGTTAACAAATACGCCGCGCTCGTCCGAGACGCCGAAGTTGACGAAGCGGACAAACTCCACTTCCACATCGGACATCCGTTGCGCGCTCCCGAGTTCCTCGACTTTATCAAGGACTTGACGCTACGCGGCGCCGGGGATGAGCGTCGCCTTCTCGAACGCGTCCTCGACGACATCCCCTACTACTTGCCGAAAGGCGGCTATTCGAAGAACGCCCCGCCTCGTTTCCTTGGAAAGATCGTCGAGTTGTTCGGCGAGCGTCGCGACGCTTACTCGTACGCGATTATTAACGGTGGAGCCTCCGAGGCGCGCCGCTTATTCTATCGCGCGCTGTCGCTTTTTCTGCGCGAACGGCCGGCGCGTGTGGCGACGATGGGCGAGCCGCCCGATTGCGCGGACGATTTTCCGAACGTCGAGGCCCTCGCCGTCGCCGACTCCTCTCGACTTCTCGACGAGCTCGACTCTTTAATAGCCGAAGGCGCGCCGATCTTCCTCGCGCTCGAACGCGCTCCCGACGACGGTCTATTCTCCGAGATTGCGCGACGTAGCCGCGCGGGCGAGTTGTTCGTGGCGACCTTTTACGAACGCGAGCGCGAGCTCGTCCAACTCTCCAACGCGCTCGATCCGAATTTCTCGATGCGCTTTGTTTCTCCAAACGCCGCGTTTGACGCGCCTCTCGACGACACGCTCCTCGTCGCGGCGGCGCCGGACGATTACTTAGCCGCGTTTAATCAAGCGTGCTTTCAACTTAAAGGTAGCGCGCCGCAGTCCGAGATTGTCGCGCCGGAAGCGGCGACTTCGGACAACGAGGACGATCCGACGCTCAAGCAAACGGCGCTCGGCGTCCTCTCGCTACGAGACGACGCGCTTGAGAACAACTTCCTCGACGCCTTCGCCCGTCACCACCCCGAGTACGACCGCAATTCGCTCATAGCCGTCTCCGGCGGATCGCGGACGGCGCTCGGGTTCCTCGGTTGGCGGTGCGGGATTCGTCGCGCGCTCGCCTTCGACGCCGGTTGGACCTACGACCACTGCTTTCCCGTCGTCGAGACGGCGCCCGTCTCTTCCGACGGCGAGCCGGACGTGACGAGGGCGCTGGCGATGATGGATCAATTAACGTCGCGCGACGACGCATGGAGCTCGGAAGGCGCGGCGCTGATAAACTCGCCTCACAACGCGACGGGCTCCGCCCTCTCCGACGAGGATCACCTTACGCTCCTGCGAGGCGCGCTCGAACGCGACTTTCGCGTCGTGGACGATTTAAGCTACGACAACGTGGGACCTCGTCTCGAGTACCCGTTCGCGAGCTCGACGGCGCTCCTCGCCGAACGCGACGGACTTCCCTCCGATTTACGCGCTCGTGTGATCACCGTTCGTTCGCTCTCGAAAACAATCGCGTTCGCCGGCGCTCGACTTGCGGTCGCGGAAATTCGGGACGACGATTTGCGAAAGGCGTTTCGGAATGCGATCCGCGAGATCCCCGCTCACAAAGCGGGTTTGACGGCGGCGACGCATTTGTTCCGCAACAAGGTCGAAGAGCTTGAGGCGGCGCACCGTCTGCGAAACAAAATTTTGTGGGAGCGCAACGAGGCGATCGCGCACGCATCGGAGTCGGTGTCGGATACGGAGAACCCGCTCGGAGCGCGGGTAACGAGATCGTCGGGAAGTCTCTACGCCGTGTTGCGCGTCGAGCGGGCGCCGGAGGATTTCGACGCCGACGCGGTCGCCGAACGACTCGCCGCTCTCGGCTTTGGCCTCGTGCCAATGACGGCTTACGTGAAACGCGAGGATTCGCGACGTCGGTTTCGCGCCGCCTTTCGCGTCACGCTCGGCGGGATCGACGGCGCCGACGCGCTCGCCGCGAAGACGCGAAGACTAATCCTCGCCCTGAATCGGATCGTGGCGCGTTAGAGCGAACCGTCAACCAGTCCCTCTTGGATAGCGTATCGTACGATGTCCGACGTGGTTTTCAGATTGAGTTTTGCCAGCAACCGCGAACGATACGTACTGATCGTCTTCACGCTGAGTTGTTTCATCAACGCTATTTCGCTGATCTTCTTACCTTCGGCGAGGAGTTTCAAGACTTGCAACTCGCGATCCGATAGCGAATCGCGGCTCCGCTGCTCGCCGTCTTTTTCGAGGTTGCGCGCCAAGCGCTCGCTTATCTCTCGCGTGATGTAGCGCTTGCCGGCGGCCGCCGAGCGCACCGCCTCTTGCAACGAATGCTCCGCGCTTGACTTGAAAAGATACCCGATCGCGCCTTTCTTAATGGCGCTAATCACGTATTGTTCCTCTTCATACATGCTGAGCACCACCGTAGCGACGTTCTCGTAGAGATCGCGCAACTCCTCCAACACGTCGAGTCCGGATTTCCCGGGCAACTGAATATCCAGAAGGACGACGTCGAAACGTTCTTCGCCCAACAGTTCGAACATCTCGATCGTGTTCTTCGCTTCGCCGCCGACGCGGATATCCTTCGCTCCTTCGAGCATCTGGCGGATACCCTCTCGCACGACGACATGGTCGTCAACAATAAGCGTGTTGATCATCGTTTCTAAAACGGCGGGAAGGTCGCCTCCACAACCGCTCCCCCTTGTTTATGATTGAAGAATTTCACTTCGCCGTTCCACTCGTCGGCGCGCTCTCGCATTCCGAGGAGACCGTAGGCGTCGGGTTTGTTTAAGCATTCGTCGGAGAATCCCGCGCCGTCGTCGCGGACGACCAGTCGTAAGGCCGTACCCTCTTCAACGAGCGAGACTTCCACATTTTTTGCGTTCGAGTGTTTCACCACGTTGTTGAGCGCCTCTTGCGCGATCCGAAAAACGGCGACCCCGCGCGAGGTCCCGACGTTCGCCTCGTCCGCCTCGATTGTTTGAGAAATGGTAAGCCCTTCCGACTCGCTCCAACTTTCGACGAGCCATTCGATCGCGGCGCCGACGCCGAGGTTGTCGATCAGACTGGGGCGCAAGCGTTTCGCCAACGTGCTCGCGGTTCCCATCGCATCCTCGACCATCTTAACGATTTGTCGTCCCTTCTCCGCCAGACGTTCCTCGCCCTCCTCCAACCGCTCGGCGAGCCACGACGTCTGCATCTTCAAACCGATGAGACGTTGACCCAGATCGTCGTGAATTTCTCTCGCGACGCTCGCTCGTTCCTCTTCGCGGATATGCTCGCGTCTTTTCAGTAATCCTCGCAGACTGTCTCGCGACTCCGCCAACTTCCGCCGCGCCCGCTTCGATTCGGTCACGTCGCGCGCCACGCCCGTCACGCGAATAGCCGATCCCTCTTTCATAACGGGGAAGGACCGCGCCAGCACCCATCGCGTTTCGCCGTCGGGACGCACGACGCGGAACTCCTCGTCGTGGGACTGCTCGGCGTAACGCTCCGAGAAAAACGTATCGAGCGCGCGCTCGCGATCATCGGGATGGATGGCGTCGAAAAAACTCTCGCGCCGTTGATACACCTCTTCGCGAGACCTGCCCCACACGGTTTCATACGCGCGGCTCACGTAGAGGAAGCTCCGTCGCGCCCGCACCCAAAACACCTCCTCGATGTTTTCCGCGATTTGTCGGAACATCTCCTCGCTTTCCCGCATTCGTCGCTCGGCGTCTTTGCGGCCGGAAACGTCGCGCAGGAAACAGACGGCGCCGCTTCCGCTCGGAACCATACGCGCCTCGAAATCGCGGAGCATATCTTCCGCGAGGAATTCGTATTCGAACGTGGATGACTCGCCGTTCAGCGCCGCCGTTATCGCGACGCGGAACAAGT
>WJMR01000257.1 GCA_014727845.1 Ignavibacteriales bacterium | reverse complement strand
CTTCGAGCTCGAGATCCTTCGGCAAGCCGCCGAACGTGAAGCCCGACTTTTTATTGTAGCCGAAGAGTCGGTAGCCGAACCCGACGGCGAAGACGTCGGCGCGCATACCGCTCGCTTTGGCGGCGAGGAAGTGCCCCAGCTCGTGGACGAAGACGAGGACGCCGATGCTGATAATGAAATAGATGATTTCCGCCATAGCGGCAAACTCCTTATGCGTTCAACTTGATTTCAAACCGCGAGTTCCGTCGCCCGCGTTCTTGTTCGACGGTCGCACTCGAAAATGGTTTCCACGTCGGTCGCGGCGCTCGCTTGTTCGTTTTCGAGCGCGCGTTCGATGATCGTCGGGACGTCGAGGAAGCCGACGTCGCCGTTGAGGAAGCGCGCCACGGCGGCTTCGTTGGCGGCGTTGAGCGCGCACGGCGCCGTTCCGCCCGCCCGGAGCGCGTCGTAGGCGAGGCGGAGGCACGGGAAGCGCTCGACGTCCGGGTCGAAAAATTCGAGCGAGCCGATCTTCGCGAAATCCGTCGGCGCGTAGTCGCACGCGAGGCGGTCGGGATAAGCGAGCGCCAACTGGATCGGCAGCTTCATATCCGGCTCGGAGAGCTGCGCCTTTATCGAGCCGTCCACGAACTCGACCATCGAGTGGACGATCGATTGCGGATGGACGATCGCCTCGATCCGCTCGGGGGGAACGTCGAAGAGCCACCGCGCCTCGATCACCTCCAGCCCCTTGTTCATCATCGTCGCCGAATCGACGGTGATCTTCGCGCCCATGTTCCACGTCGGGTGCTCGAGCGCCTCGGCGACGGTGACGCGTTCGAGTTCGGCGAGCGACTTCTCGCGGAAGGGACCGCCCGACGCGGTGAGGATAATCTTGCGGATGTGGCTCGGCTCCTCGCCGAGCAGGCATTGGAAAATGGCGCTATGCTCGCTATCGACGGGGAGGATTTCCGCGCCCGTTTCCCTCGCGAGATTCGAAATCAGTTCGCCCGCGACGACGAGCGCCTCCTTATTCGCCAACGCCACGCGCTTGCCTCGTCGGACGGCTTCGACGACGGGGAGGAGCCCCGCAAACCCGACCGCCGCTCCGACGAAGACGTCGTAATCCGCCTCGCGCGCTATCTTGGCGGCGGCGTCCTCGCCCGCGAGAATCTCGGCGCTTCCGTTAACGCGCTTCCGCAACTCGGCGGCGCCACGCTCTTCTCTTAGCGCCGCGACGCTCGGCTCGAACTCGGCGATTTGCCGCTCGAGCGCCTCGACGTTCGATCCCGCCGCCAACGCGACGACCTCGAAGCGGTCGGGGAAATCCCGCGCCACCCGCAGCGTGTTGACGCCGATCGAGCCGGTAGAGCCGGCGATCGCGATTTTCTTTCTATCCGAAATACCTTCTCCCGATAAAACGTCGCCGACGCTTCCGCCGACGAAAGTGTGCCAAAATAAACCTTATAATATAGTAAGAAAAATACGCGCGCGCACGGCGGCGTCAATTGGCGAGCTCGGCTTCGAGCGCGCGCGGGAAGTCGGTTCGGAAGTTGTCGAGGTCGGTGAACTGCTTATCCGCCGCGCGGGTGACGATGGTGATGTCGTTCTTCGGAAGGTCGCCGAGGTTCTCGTGCGCCACGAACGCGCGATACGGCAATTTGAGTTGACGGAATTCGAGAAAGTTAATCGCCGCCTGCTTGGCTTTGTTCGAGCCGCGCACCGCCATCAGAAAGATCGGTTTGGAATTTACCTCGAAGCGATAATCGACCTCGAGCTCGGGTCGCTCGGGAACGGGGGCGACGTTCTTTTGGTAGGGGACGTTCTTCACGCTTTTTGCGACGATCTCGTCCAATTGTTCGTAGAACAGCGAGCGGACGACCTCGCGTCCGAAATATCTCATACTCCCGACTTTGGCGACCGCCTGCGCGAATTGCATCATGGCGGGGAAGACGTTCTCGGTTTTCGCGTCGATGAATATCTCGTCGTCTTCCTCTTCCACGCCGTTCTTTAGTATGATTTCTTGGAAGATCTTCCTCTTGTTGTCGGTGTTCAGGTCGTAGTCGTAGGAGAGGCGCATCAGCGTCAAGCCCGCGTCCCGCAATCGCACCGTGTCGTCGCCGTTCGTCCGCTCCACGAAAACGTCGATCATATCGCCATCCTCGTGGTAGATCGGCGCGCGCACGCTCCACACCCCCGGGCGCTTCTCCTTGAAATCCACCCGGTTGTTAAATCCTTCGCGTATGCTGTCGAGAAAGTCCATGGTTTATGTTCGCGCGAACAAACCTCCGAAGTAATCGCTACTTATAGGAAGATTGATTTTTTTAAAGAAATATACAATTGCCTCATTCAATGAAAAATAGTCTTCGACCGGTATGGCGAGAGCCGGATCGCCGGTGAAGTTGTCGAAGTCGTGGTAGTGAACATGCGGCTTTTCGTGATGCCGGATTTCCTTGTTCGGCCCATGAGGTCCGTTGACCCGAAGGAGCGTCATCCATGGCTTGCCTTTTTCACGACCCCTTACTCCGATGGAGAAGTTCTCCTCGAACTCGACGTTTTGTCTGAGGAAGACTTTGTACTCGTACTTCCCGTCGGCGCTTCTCAGCTCCATTTCATTTTGGCGGTGTTTGGGTTTCCCGTCCCATTTTTTTGCGAGCGGCTGAACGATCACTTTCGGGCAAGCGATCATCGCTTCGATTTCTTCTTGCGTATAATGCGCGACCATAGCGTTCCCTCTGATTCGACAACAATAGTATCGAAGAAACGACTCGCTCCCTTTACCCGGCGGTTTGCTTCGTTTTGACCGAGTGCCCATAGTCGTCCCCGACGCGCAAGCCGAGTCGGTCGAGGAGGGCGCGGAGGTCGTCGAGTTTTTTCGTCGGGTCTTCGGAGCCGCCGGGTTTGGCGTTGTAGATGAGGTAGTTGAAGCGGAACTCGTTGGGGGTGAAGGTCGGCATAACGACGTTGGCGCCGGCCCGCAATCCAAGCGCGCGTCCTTCGGGGTCCATCGCCGAGAGCGCGGTGGTGGCGGGTATGTGGGCGTCGGGCAGGACGAGCCGCGCCGCCGCCATCACGTTGAGTGTCTTCCACAGCGGTGGCGAAGGGAGATCGGCGAGGGGCGTGTCGTCGGCGGGAAGGAAGGGGCTGAACGACGCCATATCGACGTCCAACTCGCGGCAGAGGAGCAGGTCGTCGGCGATATCCTCGTCGGTCTGGTCGGGGAATCCGACGACGTTGCCCGAGCCCGTTTGGAATCCGATTTCTTTGAGGAGGCGCAAGGCGTCGATTCGCTCGTCGAAAGATTGCGTCGGGTGGAGGCGCTCGTAGAGCGCGCGGTTCGCCGTCTCGTGTTTGAGCAGGTATCGGTCGGCGCCCGCCTCGCGCCAGCGTTCGTAATCCTCGCGGGGGCGCTCGCCCAAGCTCAGCGTGATCGCGACGTCGTGTCGGCGCTTAATCTCTCGGATAATTTCCCCGAACGCCTCGCTCGTATAGGCGAGGTCCTCGCCGGACTGGAGCACGATCGTCTTTATGCCCGCTTCGGCGATCGTCTCGGCGGCGCGGAGGATCTCCTCCTCGCTCATCCGATACCGCGCCACGCGCTTGTTCGACGCCCGCACGCCGCAGTAGAGGCAGTCGCATCGGCAGTAATTCGAGAACTCGATAATGCCGCGCAAGTGAACGACGTTCCCGTGCGTCGCGCGTCGGACGTCGTCGGCGCGGCGATAGAGCGCGCGTCGGCCCTCCTCGTCTCTCGCGCCGATAAGGGCGAGGAGATCGTCGCGTTCGAGACGGTCGGCGGCGAGTATGTCGGTAACGCTCTTCATCACATAAAGACGTCGTGCTCGCCGGCTTCGAGCTTCGCCATCGCCTCCTCGATTTTCCGTCGGGTTGCGTCGGGTTGTTTGGCGAGCTCTTTTTGGATGAACGCCTCGCCTTCGCGCTTCGTCTCTTCGGAGCCGTAGTCGATTAGATACTCCTTGAACGTGATGAGCGCGTTGGGTCCGCAAATCTTTCCGATGGCGCCGGACTTGGCGAGTTCCATGAATCGATCGCCCGTTCTGCCGAGCCGGTAGCAGGCGGTGCAGAAGCTTGGGAGATAGCCGAGCGAGCAGCAGTCGCGGATCACTTCGTCGGCGGGGCGGTGGTCCCCGAGTTGGAACTGGGCGAGCTCGTGATGGTCGAGCGACTCCTTCGACTCCTTGTAGCTGCCGGGCGAGGTGCGGCTGCCGGCGGAAATCTGCGAGACGCCCAGCTCGAAGACTTGGCGACGCAGCTCGGGTTTCTCGCGCGTCGAGAGGATGATGCCCGTGTAGGGGACGGCGAGGCGGAGCGCGGCGACGAGTTTCTTGAAGTCGTGGTCGCTCACCGCGTCGGGCGGACGCATAGCGGCGGGGGCGTGATCGGCGGGCTCGAGCCGGGGGATGCTGATGGTGTGCGGACCGACGCCGACTTCGCGATCGAGGAACTCGGCGTGGCGGAGCATGGCGAGCGTCTCGAAGCGGTAGTCGGTCAGCCCGAAGAGCGCGCCGATTCCGACGTCGTCGATGCCCGCTTCAATGGCGCGCGTCGGGGCGTCGAGCCGGAACGAGTAGTCCGCTTTCGGACCGCTCGGGTGCATCGTCTTGTAGGTGTCGTAGTGATACGTTTCCTGAAAGATTTGATACGTGCCGATCTTGAACGTCTTGAGCCGCCGGAACCCTTCGAGATCGAGCGGGGCGATGTTGATGTTGGCGCGGCGGATGTTGTTGCCGTTCTCGTCGATCGAGTAAACCCG
>WJMR01000256.1 GCA_014727845.1 Ignavibacteriales bacterium | reverse complement strand
GCTCGGGATAGGTCTCGTCGGTCGAACAGAGAACGGCGACGTCGGCGCCCGACCGGACAAACGCGTCGGCGGCGGCGTCGGTCGTCTCGAAGCCGTTCGGATAGACGACCTCGAATCCGCCCGGCTCGAAGAACCCGCGAGCGAAATCCGCGCGGGCTTTGTGTTGTTTCACGGGACCCATCGTCGAGAGGAACGCTTTCGGACGCGCGCCCGTTCGTTCGGCGTATTCGTCGGCGGCGTCGCGTAGCGACTCGAACGGCTCGGCTAATCGGCGGGAGCGGAGGGGCGGAACGCGCTTCTCCTCGGCGGTCTCGACCAACTCGTCGAAGAAGGCGTCTTTAACGAGGGCGTCGGCGAATTTCTCGACGCGATTCTCTCGCGCCTTGCGCGTCTCGTCGAGCGCCGCGTCGTCGATCTCGCGGGATTTCCGCCGCTCGGCGAACTCCTCGCGGAGCGTCTCGACGAACGTAAGCTCGTTCCTCTCCTCGCGCGCAAGGGGTTTCTCCGTCGGATCGGCGTACATATTAACGCCGACGAGGACGCTCTTGCGTTTGTTGAAATCCTTCTCGCGCTTGGCGTAGGTCGCGTCGCATCGCTCTTGGAGCGTTCCCTTGCCGATCGCCTCCAGGGCGCCGCCTTCCCGCTCGATCTCTTGGAAGAGCGCCCACCCCTTTTCGGCGAGCTCGGCGGTGAGCGCCTCGACGTAGTAACTACCGCCCGCGGGATCGACGACGCGTTCGAGGTGCGCCTCTTCGGCGAGCACGACTTGCGCGTTCCGCGCCACGCGCCGGGAGAACTCCGACGGTGGACCGAATCGCTCGTCGAACGGAGCGACCGCCAACGACTCGACGCCCCCCGCTATCGCCGAGAACGCCTCGGTCGTCGCGCGGAGCATATTAACGTAGGGGTCGCGGAGAGTTTGGTTGAACCGCGAGGTTTGCGCGTGGATCTCCGCCTTCGCGGCGGCGGGAACGGCGTCGAACGCGCGCGCGATCTCGCTCCGGATCATCCGCGCCGCGCGTAGCTTCGCCAATTCCATAAAATAGTTCGCGCCCAACTCGAAGGTAATCCGCGTTCGCGCCAACGTCGAGGCGGGATCGACGCCCCGCTCGGCGAGCCGGCGCGTATAGTCCGCGGCGTGCGCGGCGAAGCATCCGAGTTCCTCGGTTACGCTCGCGCCCGCGCGGTGATAGGGGGCGACGGAGACGCCGACGGCTTTCAGCGGCGAGCGCTTCTTTTCCAAAAACGTAATCGCCGCGGCCATATCGTCGAGCGCGCCGTCGATCGAGCCGGGATAACGCCCCTCGACGAGGGCGAAGCTATACGGATCGGCGAGAACGCCGCCTCGGATATCCGCGAACGAAACGCCCCGACGCTCGGCGAGCGCCTTGAGCGCGGCGAGCGCGGGCAAGAACGCGGCGCCGGCGTGGAGATAGACGGGCGTCTTCTCGATCGGAAGATCGGCGAGCGCGATTTCCAAACAACGCAACGACCGGATCGACGTTCCGTCCTCGCCCGTCCCTTCGCCCGTCTCGCCGGCGAATCGGGCGGCTCGGTCGAACGAGACCACAATCGCCGTTTGTCCGCGTTCGAGGTCGTTCTTCAGGGCGCGGTTCAGCTCGGCGGGATCGGCGTAGGGGATCTCCTGCGCCACGAGCCACTTCTCCCCGAGGTAACCGTCGGCTTTGAAACCGCGCGCAAAAGGGATCTCCCCCGGTTTGGCGCCCATATGCGGCAGGTTCTCGACGTCGCGGCGCGTATAGAGCGGCTTAACGTCGATCCCCTCGTAGGTCTTCGTGATAAGCTTCTTCTCGAACGGCGCGCCTTTTAAATCGGCGATCGCTTTTTCTTTCCACTCGTCGTAGTCGGAGGGGGGGAAGTCGGCGCGGAGGGTCGGTTCCTTCGGCAACTCCACGCGCGTTCCTCGGTCGGAATCCATAGGTCCACTCGAAACGTATATATTATAGAATAGGATAATTCACGAAACGTGTTATTTTCGTCTTTCAAATTACAAAAATATCGCGGAAACCGATAGCGTTTTCGCGCGTCGAACGTTGACGCGACGACGGGGAAAAGAAATCGTCGCATCGAGGATTTTAATATTTTAGTTGCTTTTATTAGGGAAAATTTATTATGTTTTTAGTAATCGACGCGCAAGCGTATCGTTCACAACACGGGGAACGTCTTACATACGACTTGATACCGCTTAGTTAAGGCAACACGAAAAGCGATTTTCGTCACAACCGTACGGCGGTCATGCAGAATCAAAGACGTTCGCTCCACTTCCTGCGAGTTTCCTCGGACATCTTCCTCATCGCCGCGGCGTTCATCGGCGCCGTGACGCTCTCCTTGGGATTCGAGCGGTTCCTCGAGAAAGCCAACGCGCAACTCCTCCTCCTTTCGTTGCTGGTGATCTGGTTCTTCACCGCGAAAGCGAACGGCGTGTACGACGAGTTTCGGGGAAGGAATTTTTATTACGAGCTGATGGCGCTCGTCCAGAGCTTGTTCGTCGTCGCCGCCGGCGCCATCGTGGCGATGTTCCTTCTCAAGGAAAACGAACTGGATCGCGGCTTCATCGCCGTCTTCGCCTCGGGCGCGCTCGTCCTCATCGCCGTCAAGAAATACGCCCTCCGCAAAACGCTCTATTGGTTTCGGAAGCGCGGGCGCAACTTGCGGCGCATCCTCGTTATCGGCGCGGGAGATCTCGGCAACGAGCTGGTCGGGCAGATCCAAGACAATCCCCACTTCGGATACATCATCGCGGGCTTCCTGGACGACGACCCCGCTCCGCATCTGAACGGCAAATACCTCGGCAAGATTTCCGATCTCGACGAACAGCTCGATCTCAAACCGATCGACGACGTTCTCATAACGCTGCCCCACTCGGCTTACGAGCGCGTCAACGAGGTGATGCGCGTCTGCGAGAAACACGGCGCGGGCGTCAAAATCGTTCCGGATTACTTCAAGTACACCTCCAACAAGTTTAGCGTGTCGATGTTCGGCAAGTTCCCGATCATCTCGGTCGGCGTCGATCGCGTCAACGCGTTGCCGTGGCGCCTGGTGAAGATGGCGTTCGACTATTCGATCACGATCGCGCTCTTTCTGCTCGTCTTCTGGTGGCTTTGGCCCCTGCTGGCTATCGCTATTAAAGTCAACTCGCGCGGTCCCGTCTTCTTCAAGCAGGAGCGGTGGGGGAAACGGAACAAACGCTTCCACGCGTATAAATTTCGCTCGATGGTCGTCGAGTCCGAGGACGTGGACGAGAACGGCGATTACAGACAAGCCACGAAGGACGACCCTCGCATAACGCGCGTCGGGAAGTTCTTGCGGAAGACAAACCTCGACGAGTTGCCGCAATTCCTTAACGTCCTTCTCGGCGATATGTCGATCGTCGGACCGCGCCCCCACCCGACGCCGTTGAACCTCGAGGCGCGGGAGACGGTTAAGCAGTATATGTTGCGTCACGTCGTTAAGCCGGGCATCACGGGCTGGGCGCAGGTGAACGGCTATCGGGGAGAGACGCGCGACCCCGATCTTATGCAAAAGCGCATCGAACACGACATCTGGTACATCGAAAACTGGACGCCGACGCTCGACGTTCAGATCGTCGCCGCGACGATTTGGAATATGCTCCGAGGCGATCCGAACGCCTATTGACCTTATGAGAACAACGCTACTCCTCCTTTTCGCGATCGCCGCGTTCGCGCGCGCGCAATACGTTCCCGAACCGATTTACGTCGAGACGTACGACTTCCTCGACCGCCTCGCCGCCAAAGGGGTCGTCGAGTTCGACGCGCCTATTCGTCCCGTCTCCCGACTACGCGTCGCCGAGGCGCTCGAAGCCGCCGACGAACGACGCGACCGACTCACCGCCTACGAACGCGCGGCGCTCGACCGCCACCTCCGAGAATACGGCTTGGAGCGAGGCGAGATCCGTGGCGAGAACGATAACTATATGAGCATCGCTAAATACGATCCGCACGGCAGGTGGCGCCTCTTCGCCTATCGCGACGAATTCTTCTCCGTCAACCTCGACCCGATCGTCTCGTTTCGCTACCAGAATCAGGGAGACGAGTCGTGGCGACGCTCCCGTTCGGGCGCGCGGTTCTACGGCT
>WJMR01000255.1 GCA_014727845.1 Ignavibacteriales bacterium | reverse complement strand
GTATAGACGTTTGGCGACGCCCCACAGGTCTCGCGCCGTGGCGCGTCCGCCGTAGAGAGTGAAGAGATCTTTCGTGAGATTGACGTGCGCAGAGAGAATGAGCGCGGCGTCGAGGAAGCCGTTTTGCGAGATCGCCGTGGCGTAGAACAGATGCGCGACGTACCGCTTCCGAACGCGTCGCGCCTCCTCCTTCAGCGGGGCGATCGCGGCGGCGTAGCTTTCGGGCGTCGGCTCGAGCGCGGCGACGTCGAAGCCCGTGGCGACGAGGTACGGATTGCGTTTGAGTCGCGCCACTCGTCGAGCGAGAACGTCCGCCGCCTCGCGCTCGTCCGTCGTCGGCGGTTCGTAGCGCGGCATTCGGAGGATCGCCGCGACGGGAACGACCGCGTAGAAAACGAAGAGAACGCCGAGGAGTCCGAACAATCCGTAGGCGAAATACGGGTGAATGGCGGAGGCGTAGTGATAGAGCTGCACCATTTCCTTCCCGACGAGATACATCAGGAAAAGCGAGACGAGAAAGGCGATCCGCTTGAGGTGTTTACGCATCACCGCTCCGCGCGTCGTCCACGCCGGGTCGGTAGATTCCCTTCTCGATCGCGTAGTCGGCGAGCTCGTTCATCGAGTGGAGGTCGAGCTTCTGCATAATGTTCTTCCGGTGGTTCTTCACCGTGTAGAAGCTGATGAAGAGCTTGTCGGCGATCTGCTTGCTGGTGAGCCCTTGCGCGACGAGCTTCACGACTTCCCGCTCGCGCTTGGTGAGATAGACTTCCCCGTCCTCGTCCTCGACGTGATCGACGAGGTGGCGCGAGAATATCTCGAAGAATTTCGGACTGAAGACTTCGTTGCCGACGTAGGCGGCGCGAACGGCTTCGATAATCTCGGTCATTCCCGCCATCTTAAAGAGGTAGCCGTTAATGCCGGCCGTCGCGGCGTCGAAAACGAACGCTTCGTTCTCGTGCATCGTCAGCATAAGGATGCGGGTATTTGTATCGAATTTGCGGATTTCTCTCGCCGCCGATATGCCGTTCATTCTCGGCATATCGATGTCGAGCGCGACGACGTCGGGTTTGAGTTCTCTCGTCTTCTCGACCGCCTCGACTCCGTCGCCCGCCTCCCCGACGATAACGATGTCTTCGGCCTCCTCGAAGGCGAGTCGAAGCCCGTCGCGAACGATCTGGTGATCGTCAACAATCATCACGCTGATCGTGCGTTTCTCCTCTTCCGACACGCGTTCCCCTTTCGACTTACGTTACCGTCGTTTGCCGACGAACGACACGACGAGAAAAACGACGAGCGCGACGAAGACGATCGCGGCGCCCGGCGATAGATCAAGATAATAGGCGATCGCCAAACCCGCAACGCTGAAAGCAAATCCGATCGCGCCGCTCCATATCATCGCGGCGCCGAGTCCGCGCGCGAATTTAAGCGCCACGGCGGCGGGGATCGTCAACATCGCGACGACGAGCACGATACCCGTAACCCGAGCCAAAGCGACGACCGCAAGACCGACGATTCCGTACAACACAATGTTTAACGCGCCGACGGGCATACCGGACGCGCGGGCGAACTCCTCGTCGAACGCGACGGCTTGCAACTCTCGGCGAAAGACGAGCGCCGTCGTCAGAATAACCGCGTCAACCGTCGCGATGAAGAGCAACTCGGCGTCGGAGGTGGTGAGAATATTGCCGAAGAGGTAGCCCGTAAGGTTCGGCGCGTATCCTTCCTTGAGATCGACGAAGAGAACGCCCGCCGCCATCCCCGCCGCCCACATCGCGCCGATAATGGGATCGTCCTTCGCGCCGCCGTCCCGCAAACGCGCCGCCGCGACCGACGCCGCCAACGCGAACGCCGTCGCGCCGTAGAGCGGCTCGAAGCCGAGCCAATACGCCAATCCGACGCCGCCGAACGCCGCGTGCGCCACGCCTCCGCCGACGAACGCGATCTTCTTCGCCGAGACGTACGCGCCGGCCACTCCAAAGGCGACGCTCGCCAACGCGGCGGCGATGAGCGCGTTCCGCATAAATTCCGACGAGAGCGCGTCAAACATTCCGACGCTCCTCATGCTCGGCTAATACGCGGTGCGGCGTTCCGTGCGCGATGAGATCGATCGGACATTGGTAGGT
>WJMR01000254.1 GCA_014727845.1 Ignavibacteriales bacterium | reverse complement strand
TCGGCAACGAGCGCGTCGGCGACGGCGCCCTCTTCTCGTTTGATATCGGACATCTTTATTATCGCACGATGAAACACCGCCGCGCGGCGGAGACGTACGCCGGCATCCTTGAGAAGAATCCCAACCAAGTCGGCGCGGTCGTGGCGCGGATGCGCGGCTACTTCCAAGATCCCGACGCGGCGACCGAGGCGATTGAAACGTTCGAGGAGAAACGGCGCGAGAGCGACGAACTCGTGTGGGCGCAAGCGCTCGCGGAGTTCTACCTGTGGGACGAGCGATACGCGGAGAGTTTGGAAACGAGAATCGCGATAGACCGAGCGTTGCAAAACGGCGGACACGAGACGTTCCGATTGGCGGAAACCGCGTTGCGCCAAGGCGCGTACGAGACCGCCGCGGAGGCGTACCGCTACGTTTCGACGACGTATCCCGAGGGACCGCTTACGCCGCGTTCCGAATTGGGTTACGCTCGCGCGTTGGAAGAGGCGTTGCGCAAACACGACGCGGCGACGGCATGGAAGCCGATCCGCGCGGAGGCGCCGCCCAACGACCCCGAGGGATATCGGACGGCGTTGGAGGCGTACGAACGCGTCGCGGAACGGTATCGGGGCGAGACGGCGTTGGAGGCGGAGTATCGCGCGAGCTTGACGCTCCTACGTTTAGGCGAGGACGCCGAGGCGCGCGCTCGACTGCGCGCGTGCGCAAACTCCTCGATCGCCTCGGCCTACGTCGCCGAGGCGGATATCGCGCTCGGCGAGGAGGCGACGAAACGAGGCGCGCTCGCCGAGGCGGAGCCATACTTACGCAAGGCGGCGACGGCGGCGTACGACGCCACGGCGAAACGGGCGACGTATCTGCTCGCCCGAGTACGTTTTTATCAAGGCGACGTCGAGGGCGCGCGCGCCGAGCTCGATCGACTGTTCGGCGACCCCGAGAACGACGCGACAAACGACGCGCTGGAACTCGCCAATCTTCTGAACTCGAAAATGAACGACTCGACCGCCCTCGTCGCGATCGGCGCCGGCGAAGGGGCGACCGCCCGAGGCGATTTCGACGCCGCGCGCGAGGCGTTCCGACAAGCGGCGAAGAACGAGCGCTCGCTCTTTGCGGCGAACTACGCCCGGCTCCGGCTCGCCGAGTTGGACGCGGCGCAAGACCGATACCGCGACGCCGTCGCCAAGCTCGACGAAATCGTCGAGGCGGAGGATCCCCTCTACGGCGACTACGCCGCCTTACTCGCGGGCGACGCAATGCGATACGGCGTCGGCGACGACGAGGAAGCCGCGAAACGATACCGCGCGCTACTCGAACGGTATCCGAACTCGATCTACGCGGACGAAGCGAGAAAAGGAATTAACGAACTACGAGATAAATCAATCTGAAGAGAGATGGCGAAGAAGAATCAGTCCAAACCCGTTAAGTGCTCCTTCTGCGGAAGAGACGCGCATGAAACCGACAGCATTATCGCCGGTCCGGAGGTCTATATCTGCGACGTGTGCGTTAAGAACAGCGTCGATATTCTGAAGAATAAAATGGGCGCGTACGGAGCCGTTCGAAAAACCGAGGCGCTCGAGCTTACGCCGAAGAGCATCCTCAAAACGCTCGACGAATACGTCGTCGGGCAGGAGCTCGCGAAGAAAATTCTTTCGGTGGCGGTGTATAATCACTACAAGCGGGTGGACGCGGGAGATCGGCTTTTCGAGATGGACGACGTGGAGATCGAGAAGAGCAACATCCTGCTCATCGGTCCGACCGGCACGGGCAAGACGCTCTTGGCGAAGACGCTCTCGCGAATCCTCGACGTTCCGTTCGCCATCGCCGACGCGACGACCATCACCGAGGCGGGCTACGTCGGAGACGACGTGGAGACCGTGCTCGTGCATTTGCTCCAAGCCGCGGACTACAACCTCGAGCGCGCCGAGCGCGGAATCGTGTACATCGACGAGATCGACAAGATCGCCCGCAAGAGCGAGAGCTCCTCGATCACGCGCGACGTTTCGGGCGAGGGCGTGCAGCAGGCGTTGCTTAAAATTCTCGAGGGCACGGTGGCGGGCGTGCCGCCAAAGGGCGGGCGCAAGCATCCCGAGCAAAACCTCATCCACGTCAACACAAAAAACATCCTCTTCATTGTCGGCGGCGCGTTCGACGGCGTGGAGAAGATTATCGCCTCGCGACTCAACAAGAACAAGATGGGGTTCGGCGCGGACGTCCGCGAGAAGGACGCTTACACCGACGACGAGTTGTTAAGGCGAACGCAACCCGAGGACCTTCTGAAGTTCGGTTTGATCCCCGAGCTTATCGGCAGGATCCCCGTCGTCGCGCCGCTGCAGTCGCTCGGCGAAGAAGCGCTGACCAACATCCTGACGAAACCGAAGAACGCCATTCTTAAGCAATTCCAAAAACTGTTTTCCCTCGAAGGCGTCGAGTTGGAGTTCGATCCTTTCGCGATCGAGTCGATTGTAAAGCGAACGATGGAGCGCAAGACGGGCGCGCGCGCGTTGCGTTCGATCGTCGAGGACGCGCTGTTGGAAGTGATGTTCGAGTTGCCCTCGATGGAGGACGTAGAGAAGTGCGTGATCACGAAAGACGTGGTTGAAAAGGGGGAGGATCCCATCTACATCGAGTCGGATCGCCGATCCGCGTAGGACCGCGATCG
Organism: Ignavibacteriales bacterium; assembly: GCA_014727845.1. Taxonomy (GTDB): domain Bacteria; phylum Bacteroidota; class Ignavibacteria; order Ignavibacteriales; family Ignavibacteriaceae; genus WJMR01. The sequence continues at coordinate 7,544 of WJMR01000254.1, read as the reverse complement.
GTCTATTTGGCGAGACGATACCGCGGCGGTCGTTTGAGGAAATCGGCGAACGCCTCGACGAACCCCTCGTAACCGAGCGCGGCGTCGGCGACGTAAGTTTCGCGCGCCACTTCCCGCTCGCCTCGGTCGAAATCCCCGACGACGACGACGACCGTATCTTCGAGCGCTCGACCGCGCAACGCTTGAGCGGCGTCGAACCCAATTTCGCCGACGTCGAGAACCAATACGTCCGGATTGACCCGTCCCGCTTCGGCGACGATCCGTTTTGGCGCGTCGGCGACCGCCTTCTCGACCTCGATCCCGTTACTCTTCGCCGTTTCAACCACCGCCGCGTAGAGCGTCGGATCGGCGTTGGCGACGAGAATCTTGTTTATCGGCTTCCGTTTAACCGTTACATTCATAAGGTAAAACTACCGCCGGCAAGACGGCGGCGCCATAGCCCGAGGGGATTATATTTATAGCCCTTCTCCCTCGCTTGTAGGATGTCCGTTACGCGATGAAGCTACGCCCGGGCGCGAGCGGAACGACGAAGTGAATCTCGGAACCGCCCCCGGGAACCGATTCGACATGAAAGCCGCCGCCGAGCGATTCGACGCGCTCGCGCATATTGATCAATCCGAATCCCCCCTTTTCCTCCGAAACGTCGAGCTCCTTCTTCGCTTCGAATCCGACGCCGTTGTCCTCGATTGAAACGCTTAACTCGCGATCCCGTTGAAACAGCTGGAGCGACGCTTCGGTGGCGCCGGCGTGTCGGACGACGTTGTTGAACGCCTCTTGGATTACGCGATAGACCGTCAGTTCCAACCGACGGTCGTATTTATCGGAAATCCGATGGGTGATGTAGTTCACTTGCAAGCCGTGCGCCGTCTCGATTTCTCGACAGAGGAGCGAGAGCGCGTTCTTGAGTCCGTAGTTGTCGAGCGCGACGGGATGCAACGATCGGACGATGCCGCGGACTTCGCCGCCCGCCCTCCCGATGAGCTCTTTAATTTCCGAAAGTTTATCGGGATCGCGGTTCTCGGCTTTCTCGAGCATCTCAAGCTTAAGATTGGCGACCATAAGCAGATGCCCGACGCCGTCGTGGAGTTCGCGGGAAATGCGCACGCGCTCGTTCTCGACGGCTTCGATAAGCGCGGCGGCGGTTCTGCGTTTTCGCTCGAAATTCTTTTCGACCTTTTCGGCTTGTTTAACTCGCGTGAGATCCACCGCCGAAACGATTGCGAGCGATTCGTCGCTTATCTCATCCTCGACGGGCGCCCACCGCAGATGCACGACGCGCTCGGCGCCGCGTTTGGAAACGAGCGACGTCTCGGCGGCGAACCCGGCCGCTCCTCGCGCCAGCGACGTTAGCTCCGCGACGAACGCGTCGTATCCGCTCGAGACGAGCGAGCGACGATAGGCGACTTGGAACATCTCCAACGAATCGACGTGCATCATCCGCAAGGCCGCGTTGTTCGCTTCCACGACGTTCACCATTCGCGCCAATTCGCCGACCAGATCGGGCCTCCGTTTAAAAAACTCCCGCTCGGTCGCGCGCGTCCGATCGACGCGATCCAACCGTTTCAGCAGGGCGCCGACGTCCTCCTTCCACAACGCGACGGGCGAGTAGTCGAAGATCCGCCGGTAACGCCGCTCGTTGAGCGCCACGCGCAACTCGGCGAGCTTCCGCTCGGTCACGTCGCGGTTGCTGGCGCGCCTTCCAATCCATCTGCCCGCGCCGTCGTAGGCGGGGCGGCACTTATGGGAAATCCACCGCTCCTCGCCCGACTTCGTGCGTATGCGAAACTCGATCGAGCCGCGTCCCTCTCCGCGCTCCTCCTCTTCGAGGTGCCGCATAACCCGCTCTTTATCCTCTCGCACAACGATGTTTTCAAGCATCATCCGTCGATCGGTTCCTTGGTAAACCTCGTAGCCCGTCACGCTCTCGAAAGCGGGCGAGTTATACACCAAGTCGCCGTTCTCGTCGATCAGGTATTCCCAATCATACGTGTAGTCGATGATGGCGCGGAGACGCTCGTTCTCGCGTTCGAGGCGTTCGAGTCGCTCGTCGTTATCAATTGATTTCGGCGTCATAAAGGGGTAAGGTGAAGGCAAAGACGCTACCTTTGCCGGGCTTGCTCGTCGCCCAAATTTTTCCGCCGTTTTTCTCGACGAATTCCTTACAGAGCACGAGCCCTAAGCCGGCGCCTTTCTCGCCGTCCACGCCGAGCGTGGCGACGGTAGTGTCGATTTGAAAAAGTTGTTCAAGCCGCTCGGGATCGACGCCGACGCCCGTGTCCCGCACTTCCGTGACCGCGGCGCCCTCCTCCGCCTTCACTCGGATAACGACCGATCCGCCCGCGGGCGTAAACTTGAGGGCGTTCGAGACAAGGTTGCGCAACACGGTCGTCGCCGTTTCCTCGTCGGCGAGGCATGTTACTCCCGGCGAGACTTGCGAGAACAAGTCGATCCGCCGATTCGCCGCGTTGTCGGCGTACACATCGAGGACGCGCTCGACCAGCGCCTCGAGTTTGACGGGCTTCGGCTCCAATGCCAACCTACCGAGTTGCGAGCGCGACCATCGCAACAAATCCTCGAGTAATTTATGAAACGAGGCGGCGGATTTCCGAATCTTCGTCAGCGCGTCCACGCGCTCTTCGGGCGCGAGCGTTTCGTGGTCGTCGAGCAGATGATCGATGTAGCCGAGTAGCGAGGTCATCGGGCTGCGGAGATCGTGGGCGATGATCGAGAAGAACTTATCCTTCGCCGCGTTCAGCTCCCGCAAGCGCCGCTCCACGAGCTTGAGCTCGCTGATATCCCGCGAGACGCCGACCATCTCGACGATCTTGCCGTTCTCGTCCCGCAGTGGATTACGGACGGTGGAGATGTATATCGTCTCGCCGTCGTCGAGCGTTCTCGTCTCCTCGGCGCGTACGTTCTCGCCCTTCCGGAACGCAAGCTCGTCGAAGCCGCGTTCGCGCTCCACCCGCTCCTTGTCTTTTCCGGTCGGGTCGGTGACGGCGACGACTTGTGAGGGTCTGCCGGGATAGTTCTCGCGGAAGGCGCGGTTCGCCCACACGATTTCCGATTTCCGGTTTTTAACGAACACGACGTCGGGAATGGCGTCGAGCAGTTGCCGGTAGTATCGTTCGCGCACCTCGAGTTTTTCCTCGGCGATTTTCCGATCGGTGATCTCCCGAAAAACGCTGAGTAGGCGTCGCGATTTTGGGGCGAAATCAAGGTAGGAGTTCGATAGCTCGTACCACACTTCCTGTCCGTTCCAAAGCCGAATTCGTTTCTCGTAGAATAATTCCACCTTGTCCGCGGCGACGCGATTGTGATATTGCCGAAGGATGTAGTCTCGGTATTTTTCCTCGTAAACGACGGTAAACGGCGATCCCGTGAGGCGCTCGCGCGGCAGTTTTACCATATCGCAAAACGCCTTGTTGACGAGAACGACGACGCCGTCGTCGTCGATAATTCGCATACCGTCAAACGCGCGCTCCCAAACGGTTCGGAACTGTCGCTCGGAACGCTTCAGCGCCTCCGCCGCCCACCGCTTGGCGGTAACGTCCATCGCCGCCATCGCCACGCCGGACTGGCCGCCGGCGAGCGGTGACGCGGTTGCGGCGACCCACACGGTCTCGCCGTCCTTCCGAACGACGCCGAATTCAACGTCGGCGACGAGACGGTTTTCGTTCAACGCGCGCGCGGCGGGCAATTCTTCGCCGGGCATCGGCGAACCGTCGGGTCTCGTCAACGTCACGAAATCCCTCAAACGCTTCGTAGCCATATCCACGCGTCGCGTACCGAATATCCGTTCGGCGCGATCGTTCGCCTCGACGATCTCGCCCTCCTCGTCGTACACGAGTACGCCCATCGGAAACGTCTCGAAAAGCGCGCGATATTTTTCCAGACTGACGCGAAAGCCCTCCTCGGCGCGCCGCTGCGCCGTAAGGTCGATCGACGCGACCACCGAGCCGCCGCCGGGCAACGGCGAAACGCGCGCGATGAAGAAGCTCGTCTCGCCGCCGATCGGCAGCGTGTATTCAAAATCCGCCGTGCCGCCGCCACGCATCGCCCGCTCAAGCGCCGCCACGTATCCCTCGATCAGTTCGCGCGGGAAAAATTGCGCGGCTTGTTTACCTCGGACCTCTTCCTTCTCGATGAAATGCTCGGCGTCGGAGGGATAGGAAAACTCTTGGAGCCGACCCTCTTCGTCGATGATGAATATGGCGACGGGCAACGCGTTCCATAACGCGCTACGAGAATCGTCCAACCATGCTTGGCGCGTTTCGCCTTCGGGCGCGCGTTTAGCGGCGCGTCTAACGATTAACTTCAGTCGCGCAATCGTCGCGTCGCGGTCGTCGTTAACGGTAAGAAAATGACAAGCGTTGAAAAGGAAGGATAGTTCGGCGAGCGCGTCGGGATCGTCCCCCACAAGCACGAGGGGCGTGTCGGGGGCGGAACGTCGAAGCTCCACGACGATATCTTTCGCGCGCTCTCCCTCCTCGAGCACAAGCGCGACGTCGGGCGCCCGCTCCGCAATCGCCTCGCGCGCTTCCGCGAAGTCGGCGTATCGCGCGATGGCAAAATCGCTCGTATCGACGATCTCGTCTAAAAACGAGACGGCGCGCGCGTTTGTCCCAAGCGCAATAATGATCGAATCCGCTTTGGGTTCCTCGCTATATACCATTAACTTTCCCTAAACGCGCCCTCGTTCGTATACTCCGCAAATCACCGCTTATGAGGAAAATACAATGGAATGATTAAAATAGCAAAGCCAATCCGCGCACCCGCGAACCGGCTTTGCCTTCGCACATGGATTACCGCGACTATTTAATCAACGTCATCTTTCGCGTTTCGGAAAATCCGTCCGCCGTCAATCGGTAGAAATACACGCCCGAGGGGAGCGCGCCCGCGTCGAAGTCGGCGCGATACCGTCCCGCCGGCGCCTCGCGGTCGAAGAGAACGGCGACGCGTTCGCCGAGCGCGTTGAAGACCGCCAAACGCGCGCGTCCGCTCTTCGGAAGGTCGAACTCGATCGTCGCGACGGGGTTGAACGGATTCGGATAGCTCTGCGCCAAGCGGAACTCCGACGGCGCACCGACGGGCGTCTCGTCGGCGTCGGTCGTAAACCCGACCGTAATATTGTCGAAGTGGATCTTCCCTTTCGCGGCGCCGCCCGGCAAGCGGTTGACGACGACGCTGTGAAACCGTTTCTCGCCCGAGCCGGGGATGTCGCCGACGGAAATCCATACGGGTTTCCACCCCGTCCAGTCGATCGTGTCGGCGACGACGGCCACGTTCTCGCTCGCGCCGTCGAAGAAAAAGAATTCGAGTTCGTTGTAACTCAGGTCGCCGAAGACAAAGAGCCCGACGCGCGCCGCGTCGTCGGTTCCGACGCTCGGTCGATTCGAGTTATACACCAAGCACACGCCCCCTTCGGCGTTGAAGGCGTATTCGAGTTTGCCCGCTTTGGCGCCGTAGAGCGCGCGCTCGGCGGAGACGCCGAAGGACGTCTCGTCGGCGATCATATGCTCGGAATAGGGGGACGACTCGGGTTCGGTTATCCATCCGCCTTGCTCTTCAAAGCGCTCCAACACGGTTCCGCCCTCCACCCAATCTTCTTGGATCGTGAAGCCGATCTCCAGATCCTCGCCGAGCGGCAATCCCGCCGCGCTCGAGATGCCGCCGCCGAGAAAGAACACGTAGTTCTCGGTGAAGTTCATCGTCGTCGCCGGATCGATGTAGAGCCGCGTCTTCCCGCCCTCTTCGATGATGACGATGTTCGTGAAACCGATCGACGCGCCTTGGTCGTCGCGGATATCGACGTTGCCCGAGAAGGTGCTCCGATTAACGAGCGACTCGAACTCCACGCGCATCTGCGCCGAGGGGCTCGCGTCGGTTTGCCCGGGGGCGGGATAGGTCATCACCGTCTTCATCGTCGTCTTCGAGTTCGTCGCGAAGGAGAACGAGAACTCGGCGTCGAGCGGCGCGTTCCACAAGCTTTTCGCCGCCGTCGTCACGGTCGCGACGTATTCGGTCGTCGGTTCCAAGTTGTCGCCGGGCGCGAACGCGAGAGTCTTACCGTCGTCCTCCCACGAGATAGATCCTGCTACGGGGGGCGCTATCGAGAAGGCGGCTTCCGTCGCCGCTTGGTCCATTTTCTTATCGAAGAAGATTTTCACCGCGTCGGTCACGCGCGCGCTGTCGGCGTCGGTCGGCAGTCGGTCGATCGCCGAGGGCGCCGTCGTCGAGAACGCAAACGTGAAGACGGAGTCGAGGGGCACGCCGTAGCGTTGGGTCGCGGTGGTGTCAATCTCGACCGTAAAGGTCGTCGGACCCTCGACGAATTCGTCGGGTAGAAAGACGAAGCGTTTGTCGCCGTCTTGCCACATAAACGTCCCCGTCATCGCCGGCGCGATAGAGAAGGCGGCGTTGACGCTCGCGGTGTCCATCGGGCGGTTAAAGTTGACGACGACGCGCGTATCGACGAGCGGCTCGGGCGTCGGCGAATAGGATTTGATATACGGCGCGCTCGTGGTGTCGAGCGTGAGGAACCGATGCGAGAACGCCGACTGATTCGCCGAGACCGTAATCGCGACGCTGTCTTTATTATATTTCTCCGACTCGACGACCACCGAGTAGGTTCCCGGCGCCAAGCTGTCGAAAAAGAAGTAGCCGTTGTTGTTGTCGTCGCCGTAGTATTTTTCGCCGCCGGGATAGAGCGTCACCTCGATATTGTTGACGGGCATGTATTGGTCGTCGTCGTTGGCGTAGTAGGGCCAGCTCTCGTCGGGGTATCGGCAAATGCCCGCGATAATCCCCGTCGGGAAATCCGCTTTGTTATAGTAATCTTGGAACGACCTCGCCATCGCCCACGCCTCGTGTTCGCGGTAGCCGATGTTGGTAAGCCGGAACGATTCGGCGAGGTAGTCGTGGAACGATCCTTCCGAAAGCACGCCGGGCATCGTGAGCGTCCGAAGCACGCCGAGGCCCGACGTTCCCCACGAATAGAAATCCCAATCGCCTCGGATGTTCTGGTTGTCGTAGGACATGCCCGAGCCGTTCTTGGTGTCGTAGAGATAGTCCCACATAATGTCGGACATCTGTTTCGCCTCGGGATAGACGGGATCGTCGTCGTAGCCGCGATAGAGCATCAGCGGGAAGTTCGCCCGCCCCGCGCCGCCGGCGTTGCTGTGGATCGAGTGAAAGAAATCGACGTTGTTCTGGTTGGCGATGTCGCAAATCTGCGAAAGCGGGAGGTCGTCTTCGTCGCGGTTTTGCGTGCGCGTCATCACGATCGTCGCGCCGTGCGCTTCGAGGATATCCCGCATATAGAGCCCTTTGGTGAGATTCCCTTCGGATTCCCAAAAGCCCGTCGTCTCGATAAATCGGTCGTTCGCCGGATCGTTGCCGCCATGGCCCGGATTGATGCAGAACTTCAAGCCGGAAAAATCCTGCCCGAACGTCGTCGCGGCGAGGACCGCCGCGATAGTCGCAATTCTTTTAAACATGGTCGCGTCTCCGTTATTCGATTATAATGTCGGCGATGTAGAGGT
>WJMR01000253.1 GCA_014727845.1 Ignavibacteriales bacterium | reverse complement strand
GCGCCGGGGGGCGTGCCGGGGCATCTATCGTCGTCGTCGGGCACGCCGTCTTGGTCGGAGTCGGCGGGGCATCCGAATTCGTTGACGGTCGAGCCGAGCGCGGAGTTGGGGCAGTCGTCGAAATAGTCGGGCACGCCGTCTTGGTCGGTGTCCACGGGACATCCGAACTCGTCCACTTCGGCTTCGGTCGGGGTGTCGGGGCATCGGTCTTGATCGTTGGGCACGCCGTCGAAGTCCGTGTCGATGTTGCAACCCTTCTCGTCAACCTTAACGCCGGGGGGCGTGCCGGGGCATAGGTCGTCCTCGTCCTCCACGCCGTCGCCGTCGGCGTCGTGCTTGATGCCGAAGGGGAAGAGGAATTGGAAGGCGAGTTCGGCGGAGACGTAGGCGTCGTTGTCGTCGTTGGCGTGGTGGTCGTCGAGCCAATCGGTGTCGGGCATATGGTAGCCGCCCGTCAGCGCGACGCCGATTCCCTCGTTGATCGCGAAGCGGTAGGAGAATTCTCCGGAATAGACCGCGACCATCTTGCCGTATTTCTCGGCGGCGTTGTTGGGGAGCGGATTGCCGTCGGCGTCTTGGGGATCGAAATTGAGCACGCTCGCGCCGCCGCCGAACTGAAAGGCGTGGCTATAGGCGAGCGGCACGGTGAGCGTGAGGTACGATCCGAATTGGGTGACGGAGCTCGAGAACTCGGGGGGCGTCAGGGCGGCGTCGTCGCTGGCGACGTTCCCGACCATAATCGGGAAGCGTAAGCCGATGACGACGGGCCAATCCATCGGCAGGGTGTATTCCAAGCTGCCGCCGCCGAACATTCCGATCTCGTTGCCTTGGTAGTCGGATTGCGCCAGCGTGGCGCCGCCGCCGAGAGAGAGTGTAAAAAGGTTGTTCCAGAAACTTTGCCCGTAGGCGGGAACGGCGAACGCGATCGTCGCCGCGATAACCGTCGCCTTTATTTTTGATACGCTCATTGCCCTACGCTCCCAAAATTGGTCGCCATAATATAAACCGTTTGCTCGCGACGCGATAGTCGCCAATCCATGCTATAACCGATCCCGATACCGTTGCGCGTCCTCTTCGGTGTCGAAGAATCCGACACGCACCCGATAGAACTCCGCGCCGAATTTGTGCACGTACGCCCGGATGACGAACGCGTCCACGCCCTTGTCGCGATAGGTTTGGGCGACGCGTCGCGCTTTTTCCTCGACGAGCCAGGAGGAGAGCTGTATGGTATAGAGCTTTCCGTCCGAAAGGATGTCGGGAGCGACGAACTCCTCGGCGGGGTAGTTGTAGCGCCCGGATTTCCGTCGGTCCTCCATCCGCTCGGGCATACCGATCTCGCCGCTGACGCTACGGGTGGTTTGGGTGACGGGGAGACCGCCGCCTTCGACGGTTCGTCCGTCCTTGGTGCGATAGACCGTGTCGCCCGGCATATAGAGGTATTGCGTGGCGGCGCCGACGCCATGTTCGCAACCGCGTTCGTCCACTTCCATGCCGGGATAAGTGTTGGGGCACTCGTCTTTGAAGTCCGGCACGCCGTCGTCGTCGCCGTCGGTCGGGCATCCGAATTGATCGACGGGCGCGCCGACGGGCGTGTTGGGGCACTTGTCGAGATAGTCGGGGGCGCCGTCGCCGTCGCTATCGAGCGGGCATCCGCGTTCGTCCACGGGCGCGCCGGGGGCGGTGCCGGGGCACTTGTCGATATAGTCGGGCACGCCGTCGCCGTCTTCGTCCTGCGGGCATCCGCTCGGATTGACGGGCGTATTGGCGGGGGTGCCGGGGCATGCGTCCTTATGATCGGGCACACCGTCGTTGTCGGTGTCGAGCGGGCATCCGTCCCGATCGACTTCGACGCCTTCGGGCGTGTTCGGGCACATGTCGTCGCCGTCCCGAACGCCGTCTCGGTCCGCGTCCTCGACGTAGCCGCCGGGGAAGAGTACCGAGAAGGTTACCGCGCCCGTTAGGAATTCGTCGTTGTCCGACCAGTTCTTATAGTCGTCGATCCAGTCGTCGGTGGTGATGTTATAACCGACGTTAATACCGATGGCGATCACGTCGCTGAGCGCCCAGCGCCAGCCGCCCTCGAACGCGTAGTAGCCGGACGCTTTTTGATAGTAGTCTCTCGCATTATCCGGCAACGGATCGCCGTTTACATACCTTGGATCGAAGTTTATCTGACCCGCGCCGCCGCTGACGTAGATGGCGTGCATATCCGAGAGCGGTATAAGCATAGACGCTTGCGCGCCGTAGTACATAATTTCCGTGTTGAATTCGGTAGGCGACATAGCGCCGTCGTCCCCCGCCACGAATCCGTATCCAAAGGGAACGCGCGCGCCAAAGATGAAGGGCCAATCATACGGGAGATAGTATTCAAAGACGGTTCTACCGAATAATCCAAACCTATTCCCTTGATAATCGGTCCGTCCGAGCGTTACGCCGGGTTCCGCCGTAATCATCGTGAGGTTCGGATAGATCGGCTGCGCCTCGACGCGCGCGCTAAAAAGCGTCGCGACGAACGCCGCGAGAAGTATCGCTCGCATCCCCCAATTACTATTATTGATAGCGTTTTTCATGCCCGTTCGTTTGCGCCCCCGGACGGTTATCGGGTAAATGGGCGTCTCTTATGAATGAAGTCGGAATAGTACAAAATTATTTCTCAAATATGTATAAGAT
>WJMR01000252.1 GCA_014727845.1 Ignavibacteriales bacterium | reverse complement strand
CCTTTCCTCCGATTGCAAAGTCCGCGTCTCCGCCGTCGAGCATCCGCAGCTCGTGGACGAATCCGACGCGACCTTCACCATTCGCGTCGCCTACAACATTTGGGTGGACGACGACGGCTCCCCGACGGGAACGGGAACACCGTATAATCCCGTCAACACCATCGCCAAAGCGCTACAGCTTGCGAACGAGGGCGACACCGTGCGCGTTAAGGCGGGAACCTATAGCTCCAACACCGACGACCCGAGCAATAGCCCCATCCGCGTCGCCATTATCGCGGCGGATTCCGGGCACGTCGTGATCGACGACGGTCCGAACCCCGTCTTTACTCCGAAAAAAGGGTGGACGATCGACGGTATCAAATTTATCAACAACACCGCGTCCCGAGGTATCTTCTACTTCGATATGCAATACGTGGACGAGGAGTTGGTGACCATTAGTAATTGCGTCTTCGACAACAACGAGATACTGATGACGACGACGGGGTGGGGAACCATCAACGCCGTGAAGATGCGCCACAACTACATAATGAACACCAACAACGTAATCGCGGACAACTTCTACTTCAAAACGTTCATCTTCCAGAATAACACCTACTACCACAACTTCGTAGGGTGGGAGGCGTTCTATCTCGTCGGCTACGGGGACGAAGAGACGCTCGACGTCCGCAACAACATCATTGCCTTCAACGACGAGGGCTGGAAAAAAGAGGATATCTTCTACGTGACGACGTGGGAGAACCGGCAGACGCTCGAATTCACCCACGGCTACAACGTCCTTTTCGACACGCGCGAAAATATATTCGACGTTCGTCGGTTCCGCACGGTCAACGAGACCGATCTCGGCAACTTCCTCGAGATCGATCCGCAATTCGTTGACGCGGCGACGAAGGACCTGCGTCTCGAGCTTTCGAGCCCGCTTATCAATCGCGGCGTGGACGTCGGTTTGGATTACTTCTCCTCCGCGCCCGAGATCGGCGCCTACGAAGACCGGACGCCGCCGGAGATCACGCTGACGTCTCTGACGGGCGGCGAGAACGTTCGTATCGGGGACGTCGTGAACCTGACCTGGACGCATATTAACGTCGGCTTGGCGACGATCGACTACTCGACCGACGGCGGCGCGAACTGGATCACCGTCGCCGAAGACGTTGACGGGAAAGACCTCTCCTACGCGTGGACGGTCCCGTATCCGCCGACGGAGAACGCGCTGATTCGGATGACCGATCAATTGGACGCGAACGCGACCGACCAAAGCGCGACGAGCTTCTCGATCTTGAACGACACGATTTACGTGAACGCCTCGGGCGGCGCGGACTATACGAACATCGCGACCGCGCTCTCGAACGCCGAGGACGGCGCGGAAATCTTTGTGGCGGCGGGAACCTACGCCGCCGCGGGAATCGCCTCGCCGCCGCGCGGCGTGGTTATCCGTTCCGAGAGCGGCGCCGGCTCGACGATCATCGACGGCTCCGGGCTTTCCGGCTTGGGTTTCACCGTCAACGAGGGGTGGACGATCGACGGCTTCACCTTCCAAAACTTTAACGACGGCGGCTCGATGAGCGACGCCGTGATCGTCTTCGAATCGACGAGCGACTCGGCGTATTGGGCGACGATCGAGAACAACGTCTTCAAGAACTCGACGAAGCTCTTCTTAGGCGAGACGGGTTCCGAGGCGCGGGCGATCGTCAACAACAACGTGATCTACGACGGTTCCGAGCGGGTCGCCTACGGCGAGTGGCGCGCGTTCCGCTTCTTGAACAACACGGTCGAGAACGTCTCGAACACGGGCGACAATTACCTCATCGACGTCTTCGCGTCGGGTCAAAACGAGACGCGGTTGGACCTCCGGAACAACGTCTTCTCGAACAACACGGTCGCCTCGGGCGGCGGCGCGTTCATCCACGCCACCCCGAGCGCCTCGGGCAAGACGCTGATCGTAAAGGAAGGGCACAACCTATTCTTCAACAACTCGCCGAACTCGACGATTACGGTCGAGGACGTCGCGGGCGCGAACGAGTATCACCAAGCGTTCGGCTTCAATAAGACGACCGATCCGCTGTATCTCGACGCCGCCTCCGACGATTACGGCTTGGCGGCGGGCAGCCCCGCGGTCGTCGCCGGTATGGACGTCGGTCTGCCGTTCGAGGGACCGAACCCCGACATGGGCGCGCTGCCGTATTCCGGCACGATTACGCTCGGTTCGCCGAACGGCGGCGAGACGTGGACGAGCGGGAGCTCGGAGACGATCACGTGGACGTCCGACAACGTGCTGAACGTGAAGATCGAGATCTCGACCGACGGCGGCTCGACGTGGGTCTATCAGATCCCCTCGACGCCCGCCGCCCCGGGAAGCTACACGCTGAACGCGCCGGATATGCCGACCAACGACGCGGTCGTGCAATTGAGTATCGCCGAGACCGAGGAGGTGCAAGACGCGAGCGCCGCGCCGTTCTCCATCCTCAGCTCCGACGCGCCGATCGTGGACGGTAACACAACCGTCGAACCGCAATGGGCGACCACCCTCTATACCGACGCGAGCGCGGGCGACCAAAGCCATATGACGGGCGTTTACACGGCGAACGATCTCAACTTCGTTTACTTCGGTATTATGCTCGAAGAGGACGATTGCCGGAACAACGCGACGATCGTCATCGACTATAAGCCGGGCGGACCCGCGGCGAACTCCTCGGATCCGTTCCAGAGCAAGATTAAGTACAATTTCCAAAACCAGCCGGACTACGTTATCCATAAGCATGGCTACGGCTCGACGATCGCGGCGAAGCGGTGGAACGGTTCGACGTGGCAGGATCGCACGGCGCCGGAAGCGTCGGGAGATTTCTTCTCGAACGTAAACGGCGGAAACCCGCACTTCCTCGAAATCAAGCTGCCGCGCGAAGAGCTCGACAACGCGAACGTGATTAACGTAACCGTCTTCACGAGCGAGGGCTCGAACGCGACCACCGCCGACGCCGACAAGTGCGCGTTCTACGCCTACCCCGACGTCGCGGGCAACCAAACCGATCCGACGGGCGCGGCGGCTTCGACGACGATGTCGGTCTATCACGAAGAGCTGGTGATCATCCCGAACGTCAATAATCAACTCGGCGGTCCGTATATGGCAGACGCGAACACGGTCGCGCTTCTGCACTTCGACGGTAATTACGCGAACGCCGGCTCGACGACCGACGCGGTAGCCGTCAACTCCGGAAGCCAGTCGTTCGTCGAGCACACCGATCAAGCGCTCGGCAACTTGCGCCAAGCGCTCCGGCTCGACAACTCGAACTCGGCGAATAAGACGTATCTCCGAGTCGCCGACGCGAACGAGCTGGATATGACGGGCGATTGGACGATCGAGATGTGGTTCAAGGTCAACTCGTTCGGTCCGGAAAACGGCTACGCCTACTCGCCGCGTTTGATCTCGAAACCGAACGGAGGATCGCCCGTGGGCAACTACTGGGTGAACCTCTTCGGCAACGAATCGGTCGCGCAAGCCGGCATGACGACGACCTCCGGCACGTATAACGTAATCAAGTCGGATTCGGCGTTCGTTCAAACGGGTAATTGGTATCACCTCTCCTACGTTCACGACGCGACGAACGAGATGATGGCGATGATCGTGCACGACGCGAACCGCAACCCCGTCTTCGTTCAGACGAAATCGTTGGCGGGCATCGCGAACACGCCCGTAACTTCCGCGAGCGATCTCTACATCGGTTGGGCGGGCGGCTCCTATACGAGTATGTTCTACTTCGACGGCTGGATCGACGAGCTGCGCGTTAGCGACGCGGTTCGGAGCTTCAACGTGCCGCCGATGGTCGAGAACGTGACGAAGTTGGCGAACCAAAATCCGAACCCCGCCGGTTACGACATTTCCGCGACCATCTTTCCGCTCGACGCGGGCGCGTGGTTGGCGGATCAACGTCTCCGCTACTCGATCGACGGCGGCGACAGCTGGAACTCGCTCGAGATGAGCGTCGTGAGCGGAAACGTTTACTCCGCCACCATTCCCGAGCAAGCCGCGGGAACGGACATTCTCTACTACGTCTGGGCGAAGGACAACTACAACAACGAGGCGCGCACGCCCGCCGGCGACGACGTTTACTACCGCTTCGGCGTTTACCGCGCGGCGGATAAGGTCCTCGATCTGGCGTTCGATCAAAACGTAAGCGACGCGTCGATCTACGAACAGTCGCCCGTAGTGAACGGCGACGTCTCCTACCTCGTGGATAAGAAAGAGGGAACGCATTCGCTCCGATTCCCCGTCGCGACGGCGCCTTCGTCGATCTCGGTCGATTCCCCCTTCCTGACGGGCGAGCAGTTCGACGTGCAATTCTGGTTCAAGCCGCTCACGGCGCTCCGCGACCAAACGAAGCTCGTCGTCCGCCCGTTCCTGCCCGGTTCGACGGTCAACGAGAACTACTCGATCACCCTCTTCGCCGACGGTTCGCTCCGCGCTCGGTATCGGGTCGCGTTCGATCTCGGTATCGAGAACGTCGATCTCCGGCTCCCCGCCGGCACGGTGCAGCTGGGGCAATGGTATCACACCACGTACGTCCGCACGAACGACTCGGTGTACGTCGAGTTGCGCAACTCGATGAGCGAGGTGGTCGCTCGGAGCTCCAACACGAACGTATCGGCGAAACCGCCCCACTCGGCGATGGGTCCGCTTAAAATCGGTTGGGCGGGCAACATCTACGACGGCGAGACGGCGTATTTCTCCGGAATGATCGACGGATTGACGATCAACAATCTCTCCCGCTCGTTGGGCAAAGCGTTGCCGACGATCGACTCGGCGTGGACGACCCTCGCCGTAACCGACCGCGAAGGTAGGATGACGACGCTCTTCCTCGCCGAGGACGGTCAAGCCGCGTCGAGCTTCCCCGAGCTTCCGCAAATGCCCGACGGCGTGTACGACGTCCGCTTCACGAGCGATCGCTTCGTCGAGACGACGGGCGTCGAGCGGCGGGTTTCGCTTAAGGGCGTCGAGTATCCCGTAACGCTCGCGGCGGGCGGCAAAGCCGTT
>WJMR01000251.1 GCA_014727845.1 Ignavibacteriales bacterium | reverse complement strand
CCGCCGGGGCTGGTGGCGGCGCAAAGGATCTCGTCGTTCTTGAAGTCGGTCTTTTTGGCGACGACTTTGACGCCGTTGGCGAGCGTGAACTCCTCGACGCCGACCTCCTCGTTCGTCTTCTCGTCCACAATTTCCGAACCTTGTAGCTCCGCGTCGAGCAACGGTAGGTCGGAGACCTCGTCCTCGTAGGCGGCGACGTCCGTCTCGCCGACGCGATCGAACACGGCGGCGAGCGACGCTTCGGTGGGCGTCTCGAGGCCCTCCTTCTCGGGCGCGCTCACCATCACGACGCGGTTCTTCTCGGTCAAGTAGCCGTCGGATTTCGCGTTAATCTCCTCGATGGCGATCTCGGGAATGAAACGCTTCCATAATTCGTACTCGTACTCGATGCCGGGAATCGGCTCGTCCTCGAGGTAGTTGCGCGTGTACTCCTCGACGTAGGAACGCGACTCGGTCTTCTCGCGCTCGTTGTAGGAGCTCTCTATTTGGCGGAGCATCTCCGCCTTGGCGCGCTCGAGTTCGGATTCCGTGAAGCCGTGACGGCGCACGCGCTCGGCTTCCAACAACAACGCTTCGAGCCCCTCCTCCACGCCGTCGTCCTTCGTCAGCGCCAGAAGCGCGTAAGCGTCTTTCGTGCGGATCAGTCCGAACTTACCGGACTGCGCCATCAGGAAGGGCGGCTCGGCTTGCTTGGCGAGCTCGGCTAATCGTTTGTTGAACATCCGACCGTAGAGCATATCGATCAGGCGATCTCGGTAGTCGGCGACTTTTCCTTCGGGCGCCTTCGGCAATTTATGATAAACCGTCACGACGGTGCGTCCCGCCTCTTCGTCCGTCGCGATGGCGTAAAGCGTTTCGTCGTGATCGGGCACGTCAAAAAATTCGCGCGTTTTCGGATTGTCGGGGTTCGTCATATCGCCGAAGTATTCTTTAATGTATCCCTCGACGACGTCGTTGTCGAAATCCCCGACGACGACGACGCTCATCAACTCGGGACGATACCAATCGTCGTAGAAACTGCGCAACGTCTCGTACTCGAAATTTTTCACGATCTCCATTTTCCCGATGGGGAGTCGCTCGGCGTAGCGGGAGTTTTTGAAGAGGATCGGGAACTGTTCGTCGCGCATTCTCGCGCCCGCGCCTCGTCCGCCGCGCCACTCCTCGACGATGACGCCGCGCTCGTCGTCTATATCTTCGCCCTTCATCGCCACGTTTTGCGCCCACTCGCTCAGTACGAGAAACCCTTTCTCAAAAACTTCGGCGGTGTCGGTGCGGAGCGTTAGCTTGTAAACCGTTTCGTCGAAACTCGTATAGGCGTTCAAGTCGGGTCCGAAACGCATGCCGAGGGATTCGAGATAGTTGACGAGCTCGAGTTTTTCAAACTCCTTCGTGCCGTTGAACGCCATATGCTCGCAGAAGTGGGCGAGCCCTTGTTGGGCGTCGGTTTCGAGAATCGATCCGGCGTTTACGACCAACCGCATCACGGCGCGGTCCTCGGGCTTCCGGTTTTCGCGGATGTAGTACCGGAGTCCGTTCTCCAATTCGCCGACGGTGATTCGCGGATCGACGGGTATCTCCTCGTCGAGCGCCGCCGTTTTGGCTTTCGCGGCGTGTGTCGCCACGTCGGGTTGCGCGAACGCCGTCGAGACGACGAACGCGAATGCGGAAAGGATTAATACAAACGTTCCGGGTATGCGCATATGTGACTCCTCTTCGGATAGATTTTCGGAAACTAACCCGTTAATTTATCGCTTTACCGTGCAAAAGGAAACCCTCCGACGGCTTGTTTTGCGTCGGTTGGAAATAATTTGGTAACTTCCTAAATTATATTGTTCTCGCATGTCCAAACGGGCGACAACAATACCGCGAGAGAATCCGGGGGTTGGAAGAACAATCATGACGCAGAACCACGACGAACTGGCGCGGCGCGTAATGCGCGCGTTGCAAAAGGAGGGCTGGGAGGCGCAGCTGGCGCCGCACGGCTCGAAGGGCTACGACATCAAACTCAAGCGCGGAGGCGAACGAGTCGCCGCGATTGTAAAGGACTATCGCGTGAAGGTCCACTCGGGTTTAGTGGATAAATATCGCGACTTCATAAACGAGGCGCGCGAGCGAGACGAGTTTGATCGGGGTTTCTTCGTCTCCACCAGCGGGTTCTACGAGCCGGCGCTGGTGCAAAATCTATCGGAAGAGTTTACCTATATCGAGCTGGCGACGTTCAAACGCGGCAAGCTCCGGTGGGAGGATAAATACGAAGCCGACGAGAACGGCGAGCCGCGCAATCGGTTCATCGGCGTTTTCACCGCGAAAGGCGGCGTCGGGAAAACCACCGTCGCGGCGCACTTGGCGGGGGCCTTCGCGCTCTCGGGATACGACGTCATCCTCCTCGACCTCGACCCGCAACAGAATATGACCAAGCTCCTCGGCAAGGGCGTCTATATCCCCGGCACCCGAGGCAGAGCCGGCTCGGCGATCGGCGTGCTCAAACCCGACAACTACGAGGACGTCTCCGAAAAAGACAACATCATCATCTGCGATTGCAACCCCGAGTTCGACGAGAATCCTAAAAGCTTTATTAGGAAGTTCGACTACTGCATCGTCCCGACAACGCTCACGCCCCTCGGCGTCAACAAGAACGCCGACGTCATCGTCCGGACGATGCGGGAAATCCGACGCGAAAACCCGCGCGCCGAGCTGTTCGTCGTCATCAACTCGCTCTATCCGGGCGAGGACGAGCGCAACCACAAACTCAACGAAGCGATGAAGGCGTCCCTGAAAGAACTCATCGACGACGAGCACACGCGACTGAACTACATCGAGCCCGACGAAGCGGCGATCCGCTGGAGCAAGCACCTCCTCTATTGGGGATACCATTTCATCGAGAACACGCAACCCCAGCTCGCCTTCCGCGAGATCGCGGGCAGGAACAACCCGCGAACCGATTTCCTGAAACTGCTCGAACGACTCGAACACCACACCGATATCGAGCGACTGAAAGAACTGGAGCGCGACGAATCGTAGCCGCGCCGAACATCGCGATTTTGTATCACCAAAACCCGGAATCCTTATGCGACGCATCGCACATCTTACCCTTTTCCTATCTATTATATATACGGCGGCCGCGCTCGCCGCGCAGAATCCCGATCCGCCGGATTACGTAGGCGGCTACCCCGACGGTTGCACCTCGATCACCGTCGGAAAAGACGCGATGACCGACGGCTCGGTCGTAACTTCGCACACGTGCGACAGTCATCGGACGCGCGGGTGGTTCGAGATCGCGCCCGCGAAAGATCACGCCGACGGCGCCGCCGTCGAGTTGGTGAAGCGCGTTCCCGTCGATTCCTTCGCGATGCCGACTTACGGCTACGTGCCGACGGGCGAGATTCCGCAGGTAGAGCGGACGCACGGCTTCATCCACACCGCCTACCCCGCGATGAACGAACGACAACTCGCCATCGGCGAATCGACCTTCGGCGGTAGGAAGTCGCTTAAATCCGACGAGGGATTGATCGACTGCCAACAGCTTTGCCAATTGATGCTCGAACGATGCGCCTCGGCGCGCGAAGCGATCGAGCTTTCCGGCGAACTCCTCGCCGCGTACGGTTGGAACGACGCGGGCGAGTGCTTAACCATCGCCGACACGAAGGAAGTCTGGCATCTCGAAATCGTCGGACCCGGCGCGGGCGAGGTCGGCGCGATATGGGTCGCACAACGCGTCCCCGACGACCACATCTCGGTCAACGCCAACGCGAGCCGCATCCGCCAAATCGATCTCGACGATCCCGACTATTTTATGGCGTCGGAGAATATCTTCACCGTCGCTCAAGATAGCGGGTGGTGGAACCCCGAGGACGGTCCGTTCGAGTTTTGCTACGCCTACTCCCCCGAGTCGCGGACGTCCTTTGCCTCGCGGCGACGCGAGTGGCGCGTGTTGGATCTCGCGGCGCCTTCGCTCGGTCTCGACGCCAACGCCGAGAATTATCCCTTCTCCGTAAAACCCGACGAGAAGCTGACGCTCGGCGATATCGTGACGATGTTCCAAGATTACTACGAGGGCACGCCTTACAATTTCGTAAAGAACATCACCTGGGTGAACGAGGAGGGCGAGCATGAAATCTCCCCGCTCGCCAATCCGTTTATGCCCTACGATATGAACAAGATCTTCGACGTCAACGGCGGCTGGGATTGGCGCGGCGAGCGGACGATCGCGCGGTGGTACACGATGTACGCGACGATTACGCAATCCCGCGATTGGCTACCCGACGAGATCGGCGGCGTAGTGTGGCTCGCGTGGGATAACGTCGCCTCGTCGATCTACGTCCCCGTCTATTGTTCCGCGACCGACGTCGCCGAATCCTTTAAAACGCCGGGAAGGAAAGAGGGCTACAATCGCGAGTCCGCTTGGTGGGCGTTCAATCGGCTCGGCACCCTGACGGCGCAACGGTGGGGCGATATGCGCCACGACGTGGATTCCGTTTGGCGACCGATGCAAACGCGTTTCTTCCGGGAAAGCGTCGAGATCGAACAAGAGGCGGCGCGCTTACTCGAGACCGACCGCGACGCGGCGATCGCGCTCCTGACCGACGAGGGAATCGCGCGGCAGGAACTCGTCGTCGAGAAGGCGTGGGAGTTGGGCGACTTTCTCTGGACGAAGTACGACGAGTTGTGGTAAGCGTTCGCTTCTTAGCGGTCGTCGCGCTTTCGCTCGCGGCGCTCGGGTGCGGAAACGAGCGCGCCGGCGACGACGCCGCGCCCGCCGAGCGTCTCTTCGCCGACTTGGATTATGAGACGAACGCCTACGTCGTCGCGGACGTCAAGATCAACGACTTCCGCAAGTTCAACGAGTATTTCGGCAAGGCGCCCGCCACGCAACAAGCGTACGGCGGAGACATCGTCTATCGGAGCCGACAAAATTTCGTCGCGCGCGGCGGGTGGCGCCCCGATTTCCTGATCGTCGAACGATGGCAATCCTCCGAGACATTCAACGAATGGCGGGACTCTCCCGAGAACAAACCTCTCAAACGATTGAAATTCGAGTCGGCGTCGTATCGCCGCCTGCTCGCCGAGGGCGCCTATTTTTCGTCGGATCGTTCCAAGCGCGTCGATAACCCCGACCCCGCGCGCGCCGTCTTCGCGTTCGCCGACACCGCCAATTTCGTCGATAGGGTCGAGAGTATTCGCGCCGCGCTCGAACCGTTTGCCGCCGTTGTGTGGCTCGCCTCCCGGGACGTCGAAACCGTCGAGGGGGATTGGACGCCGCGCGCTCTCGTCGTCGTCCGATTCTACCACGAAAACGAAACCGCCGATTGGCTCGAAGGCGAATCCTTCGCGGAACTTGATCGCCGGCTCGGCGACGACTACTCCTTGGCGATGTGCTACGGGATGACGCCCCCGTCCGATCGCCTCCATAACTATTTCAAAGACTCCGTGCGCTAATGTTCCGACCACTATCACTCGTCCTCTTCGTCTCCGTTCTCCTCTTCTCCGCCGCGTCGGCTCAGGAGGAGCGCGTCGTTTACTCTTCCACGCCGTTTAATCTCTCGCTCGTGGACGGCGCCTCGATCGCCGATTTGTTTTCCGGCGGCGCGCGCGCAAGCGTGGACGGTCTCGGCGTCGCGATTATCTCCACACGATACGACCGCCTGCGCGGCGTCGATGTCGGCGGCTTGCTTCGCGTGGTCGAAGGCGACGCGGACGGCGTGACGTTCTCCCTCTTCGGCGGCGTCGTCGGCGGATCGGCGCGGGGAGCGCACTTCGCGGCCGCCTACAGCATCATCGACGACGAAACGCGCGGCGTCCTCTCCTCCTCGGTGTTCAACATCGTCGAGCGGCAAGTCCTCGGACTCTCCACGACCGCGGGGTTCAACATCGCCTCCGAGGGACTCGAGGGCGTGCAAATGGCGGCGCTATTCAACATCGCGGGGTTGAAAACCCGAGGGTGGCAATCCTCGGTCGTGATGAACGTCGCGGGCGCCGATATGAACGGCGCGCAAACCTGTCTCGGATTAAACGCCGCGGGCGGCGACGTGCGAGGCATACAAACGGCGGGGGTCCTCAACACCGCGGACGGAAGCATGCGCGGTTTTCAATCCGCCGCGTTGGCGAACATAACGGGCGACACGACGACGGGCGCGCAGATCGCGGGCGTGCTCAACATCAGTCGCGTGGTCTCGAGCGGCGCGCAGATAGGATTGATCAACATTTCGGAGGAGAACGACGGCGCGGCGATCGGGCCGTTCAGCTACGTCGCCGAGTACGGCGTCCGCCCTTTCGCCGCCCTCGACGAGTCGCGGTTCGTCTCGCTGGGAATTCGCACGGGCAACGACGTCGTTTACAACAATCTCTATCTCGCCGCCCAAGCCAACGATCCGTTCCGCTGGAAAATCGGCTACGCGATCGGCGTCCAACTGAAGTCGAGCGAGGAAACCTCCATCGCCCTCCAATACGACTTCGCCCACGTGAACTACGACCGCCTCTGGACGCGCGAGACAAGCTTCTTTATGGCGGTTCGCGCGCTCGCCTTCTTCGATCTCTTCGGACAAGAGGCGTTCCTCGGTCCCTCGCTCAGCTACTACTTCACCGACGTGCGCGAGGAGGACGAGACGTATCCCTACGCCTTCTTCGACGACTACGCGGGCGACCTCCGCATCTCGCTTTGGCCCGGCGTTATGTTTGGGGTGTATTGGTGAGGAAGGAACCGCATTGCGAATTTAAGATTATGAGTGATTCAGTGTGAGCATTCATTCAGAAATAGAAAAATACGTAAGAGATTCGTTGGCGGAATATAATCGTCGTCATCTTGAAGAACTTAAAAGACACTTTTATCCAATTTACTCTCTCAAACAAACCCTTACATCCTTAAACTGCGTAGTATTCAATGTGCGTCGGAGTTGGTTCGGATTTTGCTCGACGCTCGTCTTCTCGAGTATGAAGAAACCATCTTCGGAACGTTCTTGGAAGGGCTCGCGATATTCGTCAACGAAAAGGCGTTCAACGGTCGCAAGTCGGGTATCGGCGGAGTGGATTTGGAGTTCGACCGAGAGAGTATCCGCTACATCGTCTCGATTAAGTCGGGACCGAATTGGGGGAACTCGAGCCAAATCGCCAAGATGAAAACGGACTTCCGCCGGGCGATTAAGATCCTCCGCACAAACGAAAGCGGCGTTAACGCGCGAGCGATTAACGGATGTTGCTACGGTAAGGACGACAATCCCGACAAAGGCGAGTACGAGAAGCTCTGCGGCGAACGCTTTTGGTATTTTATCTCCGGGGAACCGCGACTCTATGTCGATATTGTCGAGCCGTTGGGACATCTCGCCAAGGAACGCAACGAGGAGTTCGTCGAACACTACGCGAAGATCGTCAACCTCATGACGAAAGAATTCATCGACGACTTCTGCGTTGACGGAGCGATCGATTGGGCGCGACTCGTAGAGTTCAACTCCGCGTCGGGTTAACGGCTACCGCCGCCACAACTCGCGATCGAGGGCGCGGTATTGAATCGCCTCGGTAATGTGCCGTTGCTCGATTTCCCGCGATTCGTCGAGATCGGCGATGGTGCGGGAGACTTTGAGGATCCGATCGTAGGCGCGCGCGGAAAGCCCTAACCGCGTCATCGCCGTTTTGAGAAGCTCGGCGCCGGCGGTATCCAACCGACAGTAGTTCCTCACCTCGCGACTCCCCATATCGGCGTTCGAGAATATGTGGGAGGAATCCATAAACCGTCGCTGCTGAATTTCTCGCGCTCGGCTCACTCGCTCGCGGATCGCCTCGGAGCGTTCGCCCGTCGTCTTATCGGCGAGGTCGTTGTATTTCACGGCGGGCGCCTCGATATGTATGTCGATCCGATCGAGGAGGGGACCCGAGATGCGCGCCATATATCGTTGGATCGCCGTCGGCGCGCACGTGCACTCGCGCGTCGGATCGGTGAAGTAGCCGCAAGGGCACGGGTTCATCGCGGCGGCGAGCATAAAGTTCGCGGGGAAGGTGAGCGCCAATTTCGCTCGGCTGACGGTGACGCACGAATCTTCGAGCGGTTGGCGGAGCGTTTCGAGCGCGGTCTTCTTAAACTCGGGCAGCTCGTCTAAAAAGAGGACGCCGTGATGCGCGAAGGACGCCTCGCCCGGGTTCGGATAGGAGCCGCCGCCTACGAGCGCCGCGTCGGAGCTGGTGTGGTGCGGGCTTCGGAAGGGTCGCTCGGTAACCAGCGCGCCGTTCTCGGAGAGCAACCCCGCGACCGAGTGTATCTTCGTCGTCTCAAGCGCCTCGCCGAACGACATGGGCGGAAGAATCGACGGAACGCGTTTGGCGATCATCGTCTTACCGCTACCGGGTGGACCGATAAGCAGGATATTGTGCCCGCCCGCCGCGGCCACTTCCACGGCGCGCTTCACGTTCTCCTGCCCCTTCACGTCGCTGAAATCCAGATGGTACCGATTCACGTTATTGAAAAGCGAGGCGCGATCGACGCGCAACGGATCGATCCGCCGCGTTCCTTCGAGAAACTCGATCGCTTCGCGCAACGTCCGGACGGGGATCACGTCGATCCCCTCGACGATCGCCGCCTCCATCGCCGAGATCGCGGGCAGCATCAGTCGCGGTATTTTCTTCGCGCGCGCCGCGACGGCGATGGAGAGCGCCCCGCGAACGGGACGCAACGCGCCGTTGAACGAGAGCTCGCCAAGAATCACAATCTCGTCGAGACGCTCTTCGTTCGCTTGCCCCGAGGCGGCGAGGATACCGACGGCGATGGGGAGATCGAACGCGCTCCCCTCTTTGCGGACGTCCGCCGGCGCCATATTGATGGTAATCTTTCGGATGGGAAACGCGAAGTCGCTATTCTTTACCGCCGCGTTTACGCGCTCTCGGCTCTCTTTGACGGCGTTATCCGGCAAGCCGACGATAGTGAAGGCGGGTAAGGTTTTTTCGACGTGCGTTTCCACGTCCACGAGGTAGGCGTCGATGCCGCGCGTGGCGGCGGAGATTACGCGAGAGAGCATGTCCCTCCGAGAAACGTCATTTCGCTAAGATCATTTTGCGGGTTCGGCTCCCCGTCTCGGATCGCACGGTGGCGAGGTAGATGCCCGAGGTGAGCTCGGAGCCGTCGAATTGGAATTGATGCTCGCCCTTCGCCAGCGGTCCGCTGTGAAGGATCGCTATACGTTCCCCGTCGAGCGAGTGAACCTCGACGACGACGACCGCGTCGCGCAGCATCTCGACGCGAATCGAGGTGCGCGGATTAAACGGATTCGGATAGTTGCCGAGTAGCTCGAACGCCTTGGCGTCGCCCCGCCCGATCTTGAGTCGGGAAGAGTAAGTCGTCGAGCCGTCGTCGGATATCTGCGCTACGCGGTAGTAAACCACCGATTGATTGTTCGGGGCGCCGTCCACGTAACGGTAGCGCGCTTCGGGATCTTTTTGAGCGTCGGTCTCGAAAATCGTCGCGAACTCCTCGCCTTGGAACGCGCGGTCGAGTCGGTATCGCTTCGCCGCTCGCGCGTCGCCGCCGCTCCACTCGATAAGATAAGCGTCGCCCAACAGCGTCGCGCTCGCCTCGGGCGCCGCCGAAACGATCGGGGCGTCGGAGGGTACGAGACGACCGCCCATCGCCTTCACCGACGTCTCGCCGTCGAGATCGGGAAGTTCGCCGTCGAAGGTGAACTGGAGTCGCGGTCTGGCGCTGTCGCTCGCGCCCGAACGAAAGCGTCGCTTCTTCAGGTAGGCGGGGACACTCGCCTCGACGTCCCAGATCTTGAGCATATCGATCAACGCTCCGGCGCGCTCGCCCCGCGCGGCAAAGCTCGTTTCGTATGAGGCGAAGCCGTCCGAAAAGCCGGGCAGTCGGTATTCCGCAAAGCGAAATCCATTCAGATAGAATTGTAGCGAGTTCCGACGTTCCTTATAGACGACGAGGAAGTAGTTCCACGCGCCGAACGCGGCGTAGGCGGATCGGAAGGAGACGAATCGCTCGTAGTCGCCGTCGAAAATCGCCATCCTATCGGCGTTGACGTGGAGCGCGGCTTCTCGCTCGCCCGTCTCGGGATCGACGAGTTTAAAAAGGTCTCGGGTCTCGCCGTCGATTTTCGTCCACCACCCAATCGCGCCGTCCGTTCCGCCGAACGACTCAAGGCGCATGATCATTTCGTCGTCGGATTCGAGAAGGAGGGCGCTACCCGACGCGCTCGTCGGTCGGTATGTCTGGACGACGGCGGTCGCGGCGTCGTCGGGGGCGCGGAAAACGACGTCTTGCGTGTCCGGAATAATAAATGCGCGCGCGACCGCGGCGCCTTGCCGAGGGGCGCGAAATTTCGCGAAGAGTTGAGCGCGTTCGCTCTCGGCGGATAAATACTCGCCGGGAACGTCGAATCGCCACATCCACGCGTTCACGTCGGCGTTAAAATACGAGGAGGGAATCGCCTCGTAACTTGTTTCGCCTAATTGGATTAGCGCGGATTGGAAGTCGAGCTTACGCTCGGCGAGTAGGATAAAAGCGATTCCCGATTCGCGATTGGCTTCAACCGGGCTAACCGCGATAACCTCGAAACGCGCGCCTTCGACGACGTAGGAGGGAGCGAATAACGCGATGCCTCCACCCGTTTCATCCGCCCGAAGCGGACCCAATAGCGCGATTACATATAGTAGTAGAAGTTTTCTCAGATCCTCGTCTCCTTAGCGTTCGACGAGTGACAATCTACTTATGTTTTCTGAGAAATTCAATGCGCGGCTTTAATTGTTCGACCGGCGTTAGCAGACGGTCTTTTCCGAAAATCGCGTCCTCGCGGTTATCGAACACAAGCTCGTACTTGTCGCTCATCACTATCGCCTCTTCGGGGCAAACGTCCTCGCAGAATCCGCAGAAGATGCACCGCAACATATTGATCTCGAACTTAACGGGATAGCGCTCCTTCTCGCGCTCCGTCTCGGCGGCTTGCACCTCGATGGCGAGCGCGGGACAAATGCGCGAGCATAATCCGCACGCGACGCACCGTTCCTCGCCGTTCTCTTCCATCGCCAAAACGGGTCTGCCGCGGTAGGAGCCCGTCGGAATGAATTTCTCCTCGGGGTATTCCATCGTCTGCTTCGGACCGCGCATCGCCTTCCAGGTGAGCCCCAACCCTTTGACGATTTCGGGGATGTAGAGATTGTGCCAGAACGACAAATCTTTTTTCGTAAACTTCTTGTTCATTGCGTCCTCTTAAGAGTTAAACCACATCGCCAAAATCGCCGCCCACACGAGGTTGATCAACGATAGCGGGAACATCACCTTCCAACCGAGATTCATCAGT
>WJMR01000250.1 GCA_014727845.1 Ignavibacteriales bacterium | reverse complement strand
GTCCCCATTCATTTCCGATTGGATTAACGCATTCCGACCGGATTAACGCATTCCGACCGGATTAACGCATTCGCGCTCACGCGTTTTTCGGCTCGGTCGCCTCGGCGGTCGAGCCGTTTTTTTATTCCACGTCGCGCTCGGGGAAGAGATCTCGGAAAGCGGCGGCGGCTTTACGGTGGTCGGGTTCGACGGCGAGACACCATTCGAGATCCGCCCTGGCGCCGTCTCGTTCGCCGAGAGCGTAGCGCGCCATCGCGCGTCGATAGTGGGCGTCGGCGTGGGTCGGTCGTCGGGCGATCGCCTTGTCGAATTCGGCGATCGCCTCGCGGTACATCTTTCGTCGGGCGAACAAGACGCCGCTCGCGAGAAGCGGCTCCGGTTTTCCGGGGGCGAGAACGTTCGCGCGTCGGACGTCGTCGGCGGCGTCGCGCTCCCGTCCGAGTCGGTCGTAGGCGAGGGCGCGGTAGGCGTACGCCTCGGCGAAGGATTCGTCAACGTCCGTCGCCAGCGTAAACGCGTCGATCGCGTCGCCGAACTCTCGCGTTTCGAGGAGCGCGCGTCCGTGCAGATAGTGCGCCGTTTTGTCTTTCGGATCGAGCGCCGTCGCCGCCTCGAAATCCGAGACCGCCTCTTCGTGGCGCCCCGCCTCGAGCGCCAACGCGCCGCGCCAACGGAACGGCTCGCCGAACGAGGGATCGGCGGAGATCGCGGCGTCGAAATAGAAACGCGCGCTGTCGGAATCCCCGAGCTCGAGGTACGTCCTTCCGAGATAGTTCAACGCCTCGGCGTAGTCGGGGTCGCGGGTAACGGCGTCGAGGAGGTAGTGTTTGGCGCGGGCATACTCGCCGCGCTCGTAGGCGGAGGCGCCGGCGTAGAGATAGGGCTGCGGCTGCCGGGGCGTTTGTTCGATATTCTCCATCCAGACGCGCGTGAGATCCCGCCACGCCTCGATCCGCGTCGCCGAACCGTACACGCTCGCGACGACGAGCAGAGCGAGAATCGTCGTCGAGACGGCGGGTTTGAGCCGACCGGCCGCCGCGAGGGCGTACATAATCGCCGCCGAGGCGCCCCCGACGCCGAACATCGAGAGATAGAACCGCCGCTCGGCGATCGCCTCGCCCGTCGGCACGACGGCGTAGAACGCGAACGCGAGCGGAATCAACAACGCCGCGTAGGAAACCATCCGATACCGACGATAAACCGAGACGGCGAGCGCCGCCAATCCAACCATAAGCCCGACGCCAAGCAACGGACCGAATTCCGACATCGACGCGGCGGGATCGAGTTGGCGCAGCGGGTGCAAATCAATCGGCGCGGCGGCGAGCCGCATATACACGCCGAAGGATTTTAGCTGCGTAAAGTGATACGGCGACGGGAACTCGACGTCGGTCAACCGAGGATAAACGACGTAGGCGAAGACGAGCGCGCCCGCGAGCATCCCCAAGGAGAGCGCGGCGACCGACCGCCATGCCATCCGCCCTTCCTTGGTGCGAAAGAAGAACAGCTCGTAGAGATAGACGACGGCGGGAAAGAAGACCGTCGAGGAGTTGGCGAGCACGGCGAGGAGATACGACGCTCCCGCGGCGACGTAGAACCGATAGCCGAATTTGTGCGCGCCTTGCTCGAAGCGTTCGAGTCGGGCGCGGGCGTAGGCGGCGATACCGAACAAGTAGAACATCGCCGAGAGCGTTTCCCCTCGGTGCGCCACGCTCGCCGTGGCGGAGGTTTGTAGCGGGTGCGCGGCGAAGAGGAGCGCGGCGAAGAGTCCCGTCCGAAGCGCGTAGATGCTCTTCGGCGAGTCGCGCATCGCGGGCGTGCGATACGTGAGCCGAACGATGAGAAAGACGGCGACGGCGGAAAAGAGGTGTATCAGCAGATTGACGACGCGGTAGCCGATCGTCTCCTCGCCGCCGAGCGCGTAGTTCGCCGCCAAGGTGGCGGTCGCGAGCGGCTCGTGCGAAAAGACGGGCGTCCAAAACTCGGGGTCGAGCAAGCCGCGCCCCTCGGTCACCGTCGGATCCTCGAAGATCGAGCGTTCGGAAATTTGTATCGGCGCCTCGAGCGTCCGATAGTACAGCCCTCCCGTCGCGACGGCGATCAAGAGGATCGACAACGCCGCAAAGCGAGCCGCGCGGCGTCTCGGATAGTTGACCGTGGTTTCAAATAGTGCGGCTTTTTTCATAGCTCTCTTCCGCCGAGCCCGCGTTATCGATAACGCCGACGATCTATATTGCCGACGATCGACAACGCCGACGGCGGTCGATTCGTATCGGCGCCTAATATAACGATTCTCGCCGTTTTCGCGAGTAACAAATTCGTCACTTTCGCCGCGCGGGCTTCCGAGGTATATTCGTCGAGAATTCGTCGGTCTCGGCTATTTTCTTTAAGCGAGTTTTTTCTTACTATAAAAACGCTAATTATTATGGCTGATTCTTTGAGAAAACGCGGCGTCGGGTAAACGTCGCGCCGAGATAACGCCCCCGCAATCACAACAAAATCCGGAACGTTTATGGACCCCACAAATCTTGTCCCCTCGCCCGACTCCATTCCCGCGGCGGCATGGATCTTCGAGGCGCTGGACGTTCTTCTGTTCGCGCTCCACATTCTCGTCGTCGATATCGTCGTCGGCGGCGTGTTGTTAACGATATACTTTCACCTCACGCAACGTAAGAAGAGCGCGCTCCAACCGCCCGATAGCGACCGCCTTCCGACCGCGACGGCAATCGCCGTCAATCTCGGCGTCGCGCCGCTGTTGTTCTTGCAGGTTCTCTACGGTCACTTCTTCTACACAAGCTCCGTGCTGATGGCGACGTTCTGGCTGCTCGTCATCCCCCTGCTCATCCTCGGCTACTACGGGCTCTACGTCCACCGTCGGAAGCTTTCGGGCGCGCCCGTTTTGGCGAAGACGTTCCTCGTTCTCTCGGCGTTGGCGTTGCTCTATATCGGGTTTATGTTCGTCAACAACATCACGCTAATGTATCAACCCGCGAAATGGGCGGCGTATTTCGATAACCGCGCGGGCACGATCTTGAATCTCGGCGATCCGACGCTCGTTCCGCGCTACCTGCACTTTGTCGTCGCGGCGGTCGCCGTGGCGGGGTTGTTCCGCGCCGCCGTCGCCCGCTTCCGCGAGAACCGAAAAGGGACGGACGAGACGGCGACCAAGCGCGCGGGGTTGCGGATTTTCGCCTTCGGATCGATGGCGCAGGCGCTCGTCGGCTTCGTCTTTTTGGCGACGCTCCCGGGCGACTTTATACTTCAATTCCTCGGCGGCGATCTCTTCTCGACGACGGTCCTCCTGCTCGGCGTCGGTTTGGCGTTCGCGGCGATAGCGGCGGCGCTGCGGAATAACCTCGACGCGACGCTCTACCTACTCGGCGGCGTAATCCTCGCGATGGTCGTCAACCGCGCCAATCTCCGGATGATGTATCTCGAACCGTACTTCACGCACGACGCGCTCGAAGTCGATCCGCAGTACGGCGTCTTCGCGGTCTTTCTCGCCGTGCTCGTCGTCGGCGTCGGGTCGGTCGTGTATATGTTGCGCATGGTCGTATCGAAGAAGGAGGCGTCGTTATGAATTATCCGATATGGGAAACGCTAACAATCGGCGGCGGAACGCTCGTCGCGATCATCGCGATCTTCCACGTCTATATCGCGCACTTGGCGGTCGGCGGCGGCGCGCTCTTATGGCTCGCGGATCTCAAAGCCGAACGCGAGGGCGACGAGCGCATGCGCGCCTACGTAAAGAAATACGTGTGGTTCTTCCTCCTCCTCACGATGGTCGCGGGGGGTATGAGCGGCGTGGGGATTTGGTTCGTCATCGCGCTCGTTAATCCCGCCGCCACCTCGCACCTCATCCACAACTTCGTGTTTGGATGGGCGATCGAGTGGGTCTTCTTCGTCGGCGAAATCGTCGCCTTGCTTATCTATTATTATAAATTCGACGACCTCGACGTCAAACAACGACACACGGTCGCGTTTCTCTATTTCCTATTCGCGTGGCTAAGTCTCTTCGTCATCAACGGCATTCTCGCGTATATGCTCACCCCCGGCGCGTGGTTGGAGACGGGGAGCTTTTGGGACGGCTTCCTCAATCCGTCGTTCTTCCCGTCGCTCTTCTTCCGAACGGGTATGGCGATCACGATTGCGGGTCTGTTCGGATTCGCCACCGCCTTGGCGCTGAAGGACGAGGAAACGCAAACCCGCTTGACGCGCTACAGCGCGAAGTGGCTCCTCTATCCGCTCCTCCCGACGGCGCTCTCCGCCGTGTGGTATTACTACTCCCTGCCGCCGGAAGTCCGCTTCGTCGCCTTCGATCTCAACGCGCAGTCGCATCCGTTCGTCGCCAAGTTCCTCGGGATGTCGGTCGTCCTCTTCGCGGTCGGCGCCGCGCTCGTAACTCGGATGCCCCGAGCGGCGCGGCTTATCCTCGTCTCGTTTCTCATCGTCGTCGGTCTCGGATGGATCGGCGCGTTCGAGTATGTGCGGGAAATCGCGCGGAAACCCTACGTCCTCCGCGAGGTGATGTACTCCAATTCGTTCACCGACGAACTCGGCGAGCTCGCCGATAAGGAGGGCGCGTTGGCGACGGCGAAGTGGACGAAAATCAAGCAAGTAACCGAAGAGAACCGACTCGAGGCGGGCAAGGAGCTCTTCCTCCTGCAGTGCGGCGCGTGCCACACGGTCGGCGGAATCCGCAACGATATTGTCGGTCGCGCCGAGCGCCTCACCTACCTCGGCTTACTCGCGGCGATCGAGGGACAGGGCAAGGCGCTAACCTATATGCCTAAGTTCTACGGAACGCGCGCCGAGAAGGAGGCGCTCGCGGAATACATCGCCGTCGAGCTGCTCGGACGCGAGCCGTTCACGCACGTCAAGACGGCGCCGCCGACCTACCCGGACCCCGCCGAGCCGCTCCCGTTCGACGCCGCGCGCGACGAGTACGTGTTGCTGGTGTGGAACGATCTCGGGATGCACTGCATCTCCGACAGCGATCCGAGGTTCGTCATCCTCCCGCCCGCCAACACGCTCGAAGCGCAGCTCATTAAGCGCGGCGCGAAACCGGAGATCGTTGACGAAGGCGTTACGCTCGTCTATCGCGTCGAGGAAGGGTTTGAGAACCCTTCGGCGCACGTCGAGTTCTGGGACTACGCCGAGAAGATCTTCGGCGCCAAACTCGAAAAGAACGTCGGATTGGCCGGCTTGGGTATGCAAGGCGAGTTCCATCGGAATCCCGCCACGCAAAGCTTCGTCGCCGAGTTGATCCCCGTCGTCCCTTATCCCGACGGAGGCGGCGTCAATCCGTATCCGTATTTCTACGTCGAGGCGATCGACGACGAGACGGGCGAAGTGTTACAACGCACGCGCGCCGTCGCTCCCACCTCGACCGAGATGGGCTGCTTGAACTGTCACCAAGGCGACTGGCGCGTCGAGGGCGCGGCGGGCGTCTCCAACAAAACGGCGGATAACATCCTCGCCGTCCACGATCGGATAAACGGCACGACGCTCCTCGAGGACGCGCTGGCGGGCGAGCCGAAACTCTGCCAAAGCTGCCACGCCGATCCCGCGTTGGGCGCCGAAGGCGATCCCGACGTCCTCAACTTCTCCGCCGCCCTCCACGGTTGGCACGCCAACTATATGCCGTACGACGATTACCGCGCCTGCCAAATGTGCCACCCCTCGCATCCGAACGGCTCGACGTCGTGCAATCGCGGCGTCCACTCGCAAGCGGGCGTCCACTGCGACGATTGCCACGGCACGATGGAGGAACACGGCTACTCGCTCTTGAAAGCCGAAGCGCATAAAGAACCCGCGCGCCGCTTGATGAAGAACCTCGACGTGCGCGAAAGCGTCGGCAAGGCGGGCGTTATTCCGCGCACGCCATGGCTCGTCGAGCCGGACTGCTTGGGATGCCACACGCGCTTCCAAGCGTCCGAGGCGGCGTTCACGGGGTTCAACAAATGGCAATACCGCCAAAACCTCTATCGCTTCCGCACGGACGGGGCGGGCGTTCGGTGTATCGCGTGCCACAACTCGACGCACGCGGTCTATCCCGCGTTCAACGCGCTCGAGGAGAATCGGGACAACTCCCAACCGATGCAATATCAAGGCAACCAACTGCCCATCGGCGCGGAGCGGAATTGCGCGGTGTGCCACAAGACGACGCCGAGCGTGGAGCTCCACCATCCGAACATCCTCCGCCCGTTTCGGAATCGGGTGTTGATCGAACCGTAGCAACCTCCTCGGATAATAAAAAAGCCGGAGTCGTCGAGTTGACGATTCCGGCTTATTTTTGCGCCCGGGTAAAGATTAATGGTAGTAGTAGATCGTCCTGTATTCCTCGAGGTCCTCTCCCCGCGCGCGCATCGCTTCGAGGTAGTCGTAGATCGGGACGTCCTCGTAGAGGTAGGGCGTAACGGCGTGGATGTTTTTCTCCCACGGGTGGAACTCGTACACGCGCGCGCCGCCGGGCTTGATCGTCACAATCTTATGATCCTGTTGAGACCGAAGATGGTTCTTGCCGAGCCGAGGCACGTTGAAGACGGGCTCGTCGGTCCGGTCGAGTCCGGGCAACAATCGCGCCTCCTCCTTGCGTTCCTGAATGAGTCGCGCGATGGGCAAGAGATATCGGCGCGTCTCCTTCTTCCCCTTCGTGTTGAAGGTGTAGTAGGGATCGACGCCGATCGACTTAAGATCGCGACGGAGCTTCACATTCTCGAACCGTCGGGAATTGGCGAAAGTGTAAACGAGCTGGTTGTAAACCATCATACCCGCTTTTCGGATTTCCGTCACCGCGTCGCGCGCCTCGGGCGTGATCTCGTAGCTGTGCTCGAAGTGCGTCATAATCGAAACCTGCCGCCTGCCCGGCTCGTTGTATTTCGCGAGCTTCGCGACAAACTCGGGCGACCACCGCTGGGGTAGCACGACGGGCGTGCGGGTGCCGAGACGAATCCGATAAATATGGTCGCGCTTCGAAAGCTCCTCGATGAGATCCAAGAGCGGACCGTCGCGCATCAAGAGCGGATCGCCGCCCGTAACCAGCACGTCGCCCACGGCGGGATGCTTGTCGAACCAATCGACCGCCTTAAGAATCGTGGCGCGCGACGCTTGCGCGTTCGGGTCGAGCGCCTCGTCGATCTCCCAATTGCGTTGGCAATAGACGCAAATCTGCGCGCACGTGTTGAACGGCTTGAGGATGGCGATGTTCGGGTAACGTCTCGTAATAAGCTCGCGCGGCGAGGTGTCCTGCTCGCCCATAAAATCGAACGCCTCGGCGCGGTTCTCTTTCTGCTCGACCAGGCAATCGACGTAATCCGGCGGCGGGATCACCTGCATCCGAACGGTCGTGTCGTAACCGAGCGCGGGGTCGTCGTCCATCAAACTCAAATAATACGGCGTTACGCCGAAGGGCAATCGGTTCTCGACCGCCTTCTTGACGGCGCTATTCAACTCGTCGGGAAGCTCGAGCAACTCCAATAACGGCTCGCCCGTCTTTATCACGTGCTTAATCTGCCAGAAATAATCCGACCAATCCTCCTCGCCGCCGCCAAAATAGTCGAGGATGCGTTTCTTGTTCCGCTCGCGTCGCTCGATCACCTCCGCCTCTAATCCGCTCGGATATTTCGAGAAGTGTTCGAGGTATCCGCCTCCAAGTTCGTCGAGCACTCTCGTGCGCGCCTCCGCCGCCTCTCTGCCGCGCATTCTCTCGTATTCCGGCTCAATCGCCTCGCCGTCGGAGGCGTCGCCGTAGATACCCGAGCGCCCCTCGATCCCCCTAAACAAGCGCTCAAACTCCTCGAAGAACCCCGGCTTAAACGTATGACCGATTTCCTCACGTCGGTCGTTCGCCAGAAGCCACAGCGTTTTGAGGGCGGAGTAGCCCGTTTTCTTCTCGTTGATCGGCGCGAGGATGTTTCTTAATACGCGGCAACAAGCGTGTATGTTGGAAATTTCAAGCGAATGAATTTTGCAATCCGCCTCGTAGGTTGCGCGTTCTTGTTGATCGATGTAGCGATAGAGGGATTCCCGCGCGGTCTCGACGTCCTCGGCGCTCGCGAGAACGTCGCGCACGCCGGCGCTCGCCTTCCACATCCGTTCGGCGAATTCGTCGAAGCGCTCCTCCATCGTTGCGGCGATCTTCTCGTCAACGTCCGGGAAAACGTTGAACCCCGGCACGGCGTCGGCGGGTGGGGGCGTCATCCTGCGAGCCGCCTGCGCCTCCGCCGCGACTCTGACATTCTTCGCGTATTTTTTCATCGTCGTATCCTTTCCGGTAGTGCGTTTTATTCCGTCTCCCGCGCATGGGCGTGTCTAAGCGTAAGCATTCGTTCGGTGCGTATTGATGCGGGAGCGTGGCGCAAAAAAGCGCGCCAAACTATACTATTTAAGCAACATTAAGATACGGAAATTTCGGCTCGATTCCGAATCGCGCGCGTCGCTAATCGACGTTCTTAATTTCCGCCGAGCTAATTTTATACTCTCGCTCGAAATGCCGCTTCAGTTCGGGTATAAAGTCGTACGCCAGCTTCTTCGTCGCGCTAATAACGGCGACGTCTTGCTCGCAGAGCGCCTTCGTCCGCTCCACCGCGGCTCGCTCGAATCCTTCTTTCGGAAGAATGTCGTGCACCAAGCCGAGTTCGAGCGCCTCCTCGGCTTTTATTTCCCCTCCTTTCATAAGCATTTCAATCGCCTTGCCCTGCCCGACGAACCTCGGCAGGAAGAAGGCGAGCCCGCCGCTCGGGTGCAAACCATAGTGCATATGGGCGAGCGAAAAGCTCAGGTCCTCCGTGCCGAATCGGAAATCCGCCGCCAAACTGACGCCGAACATCGGCGTGACGACCCGCTGGTTGAGCCCCAACACGAGGAGTTTCGGGAACTCGACGAAACGCGTCGCCAACTGCTGGAGCATATTGATCTCGCGGGCGCGCATCACCTGCTTGTCTTCCTTCGGCAGGTTGAGGTTCATATCGTCGGAGGCGCGACCCGCGACGCGCTTAAGAAAGCGGTTGTATTGCCGTTTGCCGTAGCTCCCCTCTTCGTTGACGACCAGCAGAGCCGATACGCTCCGATCGTCCCGCGCCATCTCATAGAAGGAGTTGAGCCGCGCGCCGGCGTCGAAATCGACGAGATTTTCCAGCACGTTTTTCTTGATGTTGACCACCGCCGCGGGTTCGTCGAGATACGCCCGGAAAGAGTCGTCCTCGTAATCGAAAGATTCGTATTTACTCATCGCGACCTCCGTAGTTGTCGATTGTCCGCGCTTATACCCAAACCGCGCTTGTGTAGTAGTTACAAACTTTTCGATTTACTTGCAACCCGAGGGATTATCCGCCGCTTTTTTAGGACGTCGGAAATCTTTAACTTTAGAGATTACTTGCTTATATTATTCGCGTGCGACGTTCGCCTTCCGCACGGGGGCGCAGCCGCGAACGACTCATAATATAAGGAACCACACTATGAGCGACACCCCATATAAGGCGCTCGACGCGCTCGCGAAACTATACATCTACCAGAGCGCCGAAATGGACGCGGGTATATCGAAAGAAGAGCTGAAAGTCATCGTCGTGAAGATGCACGAATGGAATCACGAAGTGGCGCCGCAGCAGTTAAGCCAAATGGTCGCGGAAGCCAATCGCGAGATGTCGGCGCTCAAACCCGACGATAAACTCGAACGCGTCAACGCGTCGCTCGATCTACTCGACGGGAAGCTGAATCCGAACAATAAAATCGCGCTCGTGCAAGATCTCGTCAACCTCGCCCAAGCCGACGACGATTTCGACAAAAACGAAAAGAGCTTTATCCGCAACGTTATCGAGCGTTTCCAAATCGACTACGCGCCCTGGAAATTAGCGGACGTTCCGAAGCAGCAGCTCCGCGATTAACCCGCTCGGCTCGTCGCCGACGCGCGACGAACGACGACAAACCGTGACGACAATTTGATGGTTCGCGCCTTTCTCGCCGCCGCCCTCGCGGTCGCGGCGACGCTCGCCCAAACAAGCGATTTCCCGACGACCGGACGCCCCGCCTCGCCGCTCGAGTACGCCGAGCAACCCTTCGACGTCCTCCGATACGACGCGACGCTGGATTTCACCGACGCCCCCGCCGTCACGATGTCGGGCGTTTGCGCGGCGACAATCCTCCGGAAAACCGACGCCCCTTTTTCGTACTTCTTCCATCTCCGCGATCTCGACGTCGATTCGTGCCTCCTCGACGGCGAGCGCGTCGAAGCGACGCCCCGCGGCGACGAGAGCGATCCCGACTTCCACTACGCCCTTCCCCTCCCCGCCGCCGACGCCGACACCGCCGAGATCGTCGTTTATTATAGCGGCGCGATGACCGACGAGGGGAAGCCCGCGCCGTGGGGCGGCGTCCACTCCGGCAAGGGTAATCTCTTTTCGCTCGGCGTCGGATTCTTCGCCGACTACGTCTCCTGCGCGCGCCACTGGCTCCCGTGCCACGACCATCCCGCCGATAAGGCGGCGTATCGCGCGCGCTTCATAGTGGCGGATCCGTACGTCGCCGTCTCCAACGGCGCGTCGAGCGTCGAGCGGACCGACGACGGCGCGATCTACGAGTATCGGATGGACGAACCGTGCGCCACCTACCTGCTCGCCTTCGCGATCGACGAATACGTCCCCGTCCGCTTTGAAGGCGCGCGCCTCCCAATTACGGTGTACGCCGCGCCCGACGACTCCGCCGCCGCCGCCGAGACGTTCAAACTCGCGCCGCTCGCCTTCGCCGAGTTCGAACGCCGATACGGCGACTATCCCTTCGAGACGTGCGGCTTCGTCCTCACGGGACTCGGCTCGATGGAGCACCAAACAATGGTGAGCATGGACGTCGAATACGTCCGCTCCATTTGGAACGCGGGCGACACGGTGAACGCCGTGGCGATGCACGAGTTGGCGCATCAATGGTTTGGGGATATGGTGACGTGCCGACACTTCGGCGAGGCGTGGCTCAACGAAGGGTTCGCCGAATATAACGAGTGCGTCTGGGAAGAAACGCTCTTCGGACGCGAGGCGTACCTCGACGCCCTCCAAGAGAAGATCGACGACTACCTGAAGTTCGCGCGTCGCGAGGGAGTTCTTCCGCTCCGAAACTATCCCCGCGAGCTCCCTTCGTCGAACTATCCCTATACTATATATTATAAGGGCGCCGTCGTCGTCGGGATGTTGCGCCACGAACTCGGCGACTCCCTCTTCCACGCGGGCGTTCGCGACTACCTCGAACGGAACGCCTACGCGACGGCGACCACGTCGATTCTGCGCGAGGCGTTCGAGGAAACGTCCGGGAGAGATCTCGGATGGTTCTTCGAGCAGTGGGTCGAACGCGCCGGCTACCCGATCATCGAGGCGACCGTCGAGCAACGCGAAACCGAGGACGCCTCTATCGTCGCGTCCGTAACGCTACGACAAACGCAACCCGACGAGTTCGGCGTCTATCGCCGGCTTCCCGTCGAAATCGGGTTGACCGACGAGAACGGCGCGACCACTCACACGACCGTCACGCTCGACGCCCCCGAGGAAACGTTCGCGATCTCCCTCGACGCCGCCGTCGTCGAGGCGACGATTAACGAAGGTCCGACGACGCGGACGTTGCTGAAAATCGCCGACGTAACCGTCAATCCGCTCCAATAAAAAAGGCGCGCCGAACTCGACGCGCCAAAAATCCTCCGAAACGTTTTCTCGTTACGAGCTTACTTTCTCGTGCTCGAACTCTCCCGCTTTTAGTTTCTTGATATACTCGCGGTATTTCTTGACGGCGACGTTTCCGAAGATGAGCATCAGCGGCACGTTCACCCAGAGCATCGATCCCGTGCCGAGCGTGGTGATGGCGTCCAACTCCGCGTCGGTTTTGATGAGCGCGGGAACGGTCGCGATAACGATGACGACGCAGTAGAGGATCTTGTAGAGCAATATCCCCTTGCCTTTGGTGAGATAGACGACGCCGTTCTCGCCGTAGTAGGACCAGGAGATCATCGTGGAGATGGCGAAGAGCCACGCGGCGAGGGTGATGAGCCATTTGCCCAGTCCGTCCTCGACCGCGTCGAACGCTTGCGCCGTAAGCGCGGCGCCTTGGTAGTCGAAGAAAACGCCCGTCGCGGCGGGTTCGGGCTTCACGGCGCCCTCGAAGGTTTTCCACTCCACGAACATATCGTCCCCCTCCTTTACGACCAATCCGCGAACGCGGTGGAGGTTCTTACCGCTGGTCGGGTTAACGTCCGATTTGAAAATCGAGAAGACCTCGGCGCCGGCGACCAATTCCTCGTCGTCGGTTTTTTGGAGGAGCGTGCGCTCGAACGTCCAGCTGCCGGCGTCCTCGAGTTGAACGGCCGCGGGCGGCTCGACGAAGAGAACGTCCTCGCCTCGGTTCCATACGCCCGATCCGAGAATAACCAGCGCGGTGAGCGTGCAGACGACGATGGTGTCGATAAACGGTTCAAGCCCCGCCACGAGCGACTCGCGGACGGGTTCGTCGGTTTTTGCGGCGGAGTGCGCGATGGGCGAGGAGCCCTGCCCCGCCTCGGAACTGAAGAGCGAGCGCTTCAATCCCCACATAAACGCGTAGCCCGCCGTGCCGCCGATAAACGCGCCTTCGGCTTCGCCCGTGCTAAACGCGTAGCTCACAATCATCCGTAATATATCGGGAACGAGATCGATGTTGACGACGATGACGTAGATCGACGCCAGCAGATAGAGCGCGACCATCAACGGCACGAGCGAGCCGGCGACCTGTCCGATGCGCTTGATGCCGCCGATAATCACCGCGCCGACCAAGATCGAAAGAACGATGCCCGTGGCGACTTGCGGCACGTCGAAATAGATGTGCGTCAGCTCGGCGACGTTCCACGCTTGGAACATATTGCCGCCGAAGACGGTGGAGGTGAGAAGCGTTATACAAAATATTCCGCCGACGATTGCGCCGAGCTTGGCGTAGCCGCGTTCCTTAAACGCTTTGGCGGCGACGAACATCGGTCCGCCGTGCGGATTGTCGGGGTCGTCGATGTTTCGATACATCATCGAGAGCGTGACCTCGATCATCTTAAGCGCCATCCCGACGAGACCTATCGTCCACATCCAGAAGACGGCGCCGGGTCCGCCGAGGGCGATCGCCAAGGCGACGCCGCCGATGTTCCCCAAGCCGACCGTCGCCGAGAGCGCCGCGGAGAGCGCTTGGAAATGGTTGATGGCGCCGGGATCGTTCGCGTCGTCGTAACGACCGATCGTGACCGCGGAACCGTGAGTGAGCGCGCGGTATTGGCTGAAGCCGCTCCATATCGTAAAGAGGACGCCGACGCCCAGCACCACGAAGAGCGCGACGTCGTTCCAT
Source organism: Ignavibacteriales bacterium (assembly GCA_014727845.1). Lineage (GTDB taxonomy): Bacteria > Bacteroidota > Ignavibacteria > Ignavibacteriales > Ignavibacteriaceae > WJMR01. The sequence goes on along the minus strand of WJMR01000250.1, from coordinate 367 downwards.
AAAATGTTGTTAATCGTATCGACGATTCCGTAGAGGACATCCATAATACAACCGGTTTGTTGGTGGATAAATGCGCGGCGTCGCTCGCCGCCCGTTAATCGGAGAATGGGATTCCCCGCGTCCGTTCGAGCGTATTAGAAACGAAATCGGTTGATGCCCTTCTCGAGTCCGCTCGTCATCTCGATGAGTTCGCTCGACGCCGCCTCGATCAGTTGCGTGGCTTCGGCGGTTTCTCGGGCAAGCTTGTTGATTTCGTCGATGTTCTTGCTAATCTCTTCGGCGGTGGCGGCTTGTTGCTCGCTTGCGGAGGCGACTTGATCGACGACGTCGAGCGCCTCGCGGGCGGCTTCGACGATCTCTTGCATCG